>JBIIDI010000139.1:0-3990 GCA_044238425.1 Ilumatobacteraceae bacterium | reverse complement strand
GTCGGGGACGTCGGTTCTCACCACGTCACCTGGTCGCACGTCGACGCGGGAACCGCGGATGCGGCATTCGTCATGCGGCGGTGCCGCCGATGGTCATCGCCTTCACGCGCAGCGTCGGCTGGCCGTCGCCGACGGGAACGCCCTGACCGTCCTTGCCGCACGTGCCGGGATTGCCCATGGCGAAGTCGTTGCCGAGCAGGTCGATGTCGCGCAACACCTGGGGACCGTTGCCGATGAGGTTGCCGTCACGCAGCGGTTCGGTGATCTCGCCGTTCTCGATGAGGTACGCCTCGGTCATGCCGAAAACGAAATCGCCGCTTGCCGTGTCGACCTGTCCACCACCGAGCTTGGCCACGTACACGCCGTGCTTGGTGTCGCGCACGATCTCGTCGGGATCGTGCGGACCGTTGAGCACGAACGTGTTCGTCATACGCACCATCGGCAGGTGCTGGTAACTCTGGCGTCGACCGTTGCCGCTCTGGGCGTGACCCTGCTTGCGCGAGCGCAGGTAGTCCCACATGTAGTCGGTGAGCACGCCGTCCTGGATGAGCACGTTGCGCTGCGACGGATGTCCCTCGTCGTCGATGCCAATTGCGCCCCATTCGGCGGTCATCGTGCCGTCGTCGATGAGCGTCACCAGTGGTGACGCGACCAACTCGCCGGTGCGACCGCGGTACACGCTCGCTCCCTTGCCGACGAGGTCGGCTTCGAGGCCGTGCCCGCACGCCTCGTGGAAGAGCACGCCGCCCGAGCCGTTCTTGATGACGACGGGCATCGATCCCGACGGTGCGGGTCGGGCGCGCAACTTCGTCACCGCCTGACGTGCGGCACCGCGTGCGAGTTCCTCGACGTCGTTGTCGTCGAACATCTCGAATCCGATGGTGTGTCCGAGCGAGTCGTAACCGGTCTGCATGCCACCGTCACCCTGCGCGACGACGCTGACGCGCACGAGCGTGCGGACCTGCTCGTCGAGCGCGAACACGCCCTCGCTGTTGGCGACGAGGATGCGCTTGAACGAGTCGCCGTACCCCGCCGACACCTGCACGATCGAGCCGTGTACCGAGCGTGCGGCATCGTCGATGCGGCGCAGCAACTCGACCTTGTTCTTCGTGTCGACGTCCGACGGTCGGATGCGAACGTCGTTCACCGGGTGCGTGACCGGTGCCCCGAGGACGACCGTGCGCGCCGAGCCCGACGTGCCCCGTGCCGCGGCGGCGGCGGCACGTGCCGCTACGAGCAAGCCGCGTTCGCTGAGGTCGGCGGTGTGCGCGTAACCGGTCGTGTCACCCGCAACGACGCGGATTCCCGCACCGCGGTCGCGACCCGACGACACCTGCTCGATGCGTCCGTCGTCGAGACCCGCCGACGTCGAACGTTTGTCCTCGACGTAGATCTCGACGAAGTCTGCGCCGTCGGCCCGACCGGCTGACAGGACACGTTGAAGTACGTCTGGTGCGACGAGCGCGTCGGTGGTAACTGCCATGGACGAATTCTACCGATGGGGCTCTCGGTAGTGTCTGGCGCGATGCGCACGGGGTCGGCCGCGGACGGGTCGCAGGTGTCACGGAGCGCGATTCCTTCAACCGAGGTCGTCCATCGCACCATGTGGTGGAAGGAAGCGCTCATCGTGCTCGGCTTCTACGTCGCCTACAGCCTCGTGCGCAACCAGTTCGGTTCCGCGCTCGTCACGGGTACGCAGATCCCGATCGAGGCGTTCGTCAACGCGATGCGCATCATCCGTCTCGAGCGCGCACTCGGGCTGTACCACGAAGAGTCCGTGCAGGACTGGTTCGAGGGCTTCCCGACTTTTCTGCAGGTGATGAACACGTATTACGGCCTCGCGCACTTCCTCGTCACGATCGGCGTGTTCATCGCCCTTTTCATGCGGCACCCGTCGGTGTTCCCGTTGTGGCGCAACACCCTCGCGTTCACCACCGCCCTCGCACTCGTCGGATTCGCACTGTTCCCCGTCATGCCGCCGCGGCTGCTCGACGCGCCGTGCCCGCCCGTCGCCGAGGGTGGTGCATGCATCCGCAGCGAACTGCGCACGTACAACGACGCGGAGAACTTCGGTTTCGTCGACACGATCGACGTGCACGGCGGACCGTGGTCTTTCGACGAAGGTCCCGGCAAGGCGATCTCGAACCAGTACGCGGCAATGCCGTCGCTGCACATCGGCTGGGCGACGTGGTGCGTCTTTGCGCTGTACCCGTTCGTGCGGCGACGCGCCATGCGGCTGGCCCTCTTGCTCTACCCCGCGGTGACGCTCTTTGCGATCGTCGTCACAGGCAACCACTTCTGGATGGACGGAGTCGGCGGAATTGCCGTGTTCGTCGCCGGCCGCGTGCTCGGCGGCCGCCTCCATAGCTGGAATCAGGCCCGCTTGGCACGACTTCAGGAACGAGGCGACGAGTAGCGTTGCGTCACCATGGCGTTGCAGGACATCCGCCAACCGAGCGATCTGCGCGGCCTGCCGACTGAGCAATTGCAGCTCCTCGCCGGTGAGATTCGCGACTTCATCGTCTCCGCGGTGTCGGAGACGGGTGGACACCTCGGATCGAACCTCGGCGCGGTCGAGCTCACCATGGCGCTGCACCGCGTGTTCGACTCCCCGACCGACGCGATCCTCTGGGATACGGGCCACCAGGCGTACGTGCACAAGATCCTCACCGGGCGCCGCGGCGGTTTCTCGCAGTTGCGTCAAGCCGGCGGCCTTTCCGGATACCCGAGTCGCGAGGAGAGCGTTCACGACTTCATCGAAAACAGCCACGCCTCGACCGTCCTGTCGTACGCACACGGGCTCGCGGTGGCGCGCGACAACGGCACGGCGCATCACCGCCACGTCGTCGCGGTCATCGGCGACGGTTCGCTCACCGGCGGCATGGCGTACGAGGCGCTGAACAACCTCGGCCACTCCCGCTCACGGGTCATCATCGTTCTCAACGACAACGGACGTTCGTACGCGCCGACGATCTCCAACCTCACGCAGCCGCCGTACCCCCTAGACGAAACGAGCGACAAACCGCGACCCACCGACCGACTCACGCGTCGCTTGTCGCGCGCGCTGACGAACGCCCGACTCAACCCGGTGTACGTGCGTCGGCAGCGGCGCTTCGAGCAGTTCCTTTACGACCTTCCGTACATCGGCCCGCAGGCCGAGCGCGGTTTCGAGGCGTTGAAGGCGGGCATCCGCGAGTACCTCCAACCGACGGCGTTCTTCGAGGCACTCGGCGTTCGCTACGTCGGTCCGATTGACGGTCACGACTTCGACGGACTCGAGCACGCGCTGAATTCGGCGATCGAACGCTCGAGCGAGGGGCCGATCGTCGTGCACGTTCTCACGCAGAAGGGGCGCGGGTACCCCCCGGCCGAGGACGACGACGAGAAGCACCTCCACGATGCACCGGTCTTCGACCCGGTGAGCGGGCCGCCGAAGGCCGTGCCGACGGGATACACGCAGGCGTTCGCCGATGCGATCACGAAGGAGGCGCAACTCGATCCGCGCATCGTCGCGATCACCGCAGCGATGCCGGGACCCACCGGATTGCTCGCCTTCCAGTCGCACTTCCCTGACCGCTTCTTCGACGTCGGCATCGCCGAACAGCACGCCGTCACGTTCGCCGCCGGGCTCGCGATGGGCGGTCTGCGGCCGGTCGTTGCGCTGTACTCGACGTTTCTCAACCGGGCGTGGGATCAGCTCGTGTACGACGTCGCGCTGCACCGCCTCCCCGTCGTGTTCTGTCTCGATCGCGCCGGAATCACCGGCGACGACGGTCCGAGCCACCACGGCATCTACGACATGGCCCTGTTGTCAAAGGTGCCCGGAATGCGCGTGCTGGCACCCTCGAGTGCGCAGGATCTGCAGCAAATGCTCCACGACGCGATGAGCCTCGCCAATTCGGGCCCGGTCGTCATCCGTTACCCGAAGGGCACTGCGCGCCAGGTCACCGAGCACGACGTCGGTTCGGGTCTGTCGGCGCGCAAGTTGTC
>JBIIDI010000033.1:0-14113 GCA_044238425.1 Ilumatobacteraceae bacterium | reverse complement strand
GGACTTGAACCCCCGACCTCCAGGGCCACAACCTGGCGCTCTAACCGAGCTGAGCTACGCCCACCACGGAACTCCCAGTCTGCCATGCGGTAGCATTGGGAAACACACCCACATTGGAGTTGATACATATGCCAGCGCCACACAAGACGCTGTCGCACTCACTGGTTGCACGAGCCAAGGACATCACGGCTCGCGAGTTGCACACCTACGCCGAGCGGACGAAGGGGTCCCAGGCGGCCAACGCCCGGGCTCGTCGCAGCCTTCCACTCGGCGTTCCGTCGTCCTTCCAGGACTACGACCCGTACCCGCTCGTCGTCGCCCGGGCGCAGGAGTATTGGGCGATCGACGTCGACGGCAACCGATACGTGGACTACAACATGGGTTTCGGCGCTCTCTTTGCCGGCCACGTTCATCCTGCGGTTCGCCGCGCGGTCGAAATGCAGCTCGAAGACGGATCGTTGTTCGTCACTCCGTGCCCGACGAATGCCGAAGTCGCCGAACTGCTCGCCGCGCGCTACGGCTTTCCGCTGTGGCGCTTCACGAACTCCGGCACCGAGGCGACGATGGACGCGCTGCGCGTCGCTCGTTCGTTCACCGGGCGGGACAAGATCGTGAAGGTCGAGGGTGGCTACCACGGTCACCACGACGAAGTGATGATCTCGATGAAGCCATCGCTGTCCGAGGCCGGTCCTGCGAACAAGCCCAATTCGGTGCCGTCATCGACGGGTATCACAAAGGGTGTCGTTGAAGACACCATCGTCATCCCGTACAACGATCCCGAGGCACTCGAAGCGGTGTTGCGCAACGGCGACGTCGCCGCCTTCATCGTCGAACCGGTCATGCAGAACATCGGAATCTGCCTGCCCGATCCGGGGTATTTGCCGGCCGTTCGCGCCATCACCGAGAAGTACGGCACGATGCTCGTGTACGACGAAGTGAAGACGGGCATCACCGCGGGTTGGTCGGGTGCGGCCGGTGCCCTCGGCGTGCAGCCCGATCTCGTCGCGCTCGCGAAGTCGATCGGTGGCGGTTTGCCGCTCGGTGCCTTCGGTGGTCGCCAGGACGTGATGGACGAAATCACGAAGCGCCGTGCGGTGCACCTGGGTACGTACAACGGCAACCCGCTGTGCATGGCGGCGGCGCGAGCCGTTCTTGCCGAAGTGTGCACCCCCGAAACGACGACCGAGGTCATTGAGCGCAACGGCCGGCTCGTGGCGGCCTGCCAGGCGATCATCGACGAGCACGGCCTGCCTGCGAACACGGTGCAGTTCGGCGCGAAAGGTTGCGTCACGTGGTCGCCGAACCGCATTCGCAACTACCGCGACTACAAGAACACCGACATGGATCTCGCCTTCGCCCAGTGGATGCACGGAATCAACCGCGGCATCCTCCTTCCGCCGGGTCTCGACGAACAGTGGCTCATCTCGGTGCTGCACGACGATGCCGCAGCCATGACGTACGTCGAGGTGTTCGCCGAGTTCGCGGAGGAACTTACGGCGTGAGCTCGAAGGTTGTGTCGCCGCACCCAAGCCTGGGTGTGATGCTGTTGCGCGGCGTCGTGCGACGCTGCCCGAATTGCGGCAATCGTCGCGCGTTCTTCGACGGCTGGTACCGCCGTCGCGAGCGATGCCACGCCTGCAACCTGCGCTGGGCGCGCAACCTCGAAGGGTTCATGCTCGGTGCGATGGCGATCAACTTCATCCTCACCGGCGGGGCGTTGCTCGTCACGATGCTCGTCGGCGTCATCGCGACGTATCCCGACGTCGCGCTCATTCCGGTGCTCGGGTCAACGATCGGTGTGACGCTCGGTGTCGGTGTGCTCGGTTACCCGATCACGTACACCACGTGGTTGGCGATCGACTTGTACATGCGCCCGATAGAAGAAGACGACGGTACGGAACATGCCCGTACCGTCGTCTCCTGACTTCTCGAAATTCGGTATTCACTTCATTCAGCGTTCGTGATCGCCGACTCGCGTCGACTCTCACCAACGTGAATTAGCGGCGCTTGCCGCCCTTCTTCGCCGGCTTCTTGGCCTTGCTCGGCTTGCTCGCCTTCTTGGCGGCAGGCTTCTTCGCAGCCTTTGCCGGGGCAGCGGGCTTGCGCACGGTGACGATCTTCGGTGCCGAAGCGACGCCAAGGGCGATGTCCTTGAAGCCTTTCAACGGCGTGATCTTGGCGACGGTCTTCGCCTTGATCTTGATCTGCTCACCCGTGGCGGGGTTGCGGCCGATTCGGGCCGGACGATGCTTCTTGAAGAACTTGGCAAAGCCGGAGAGATTGACGATTTCGCCCTTGGCAACGTTGGCCAAGATGACGTCGATCGTTCCTTCTACGACTCGTGCCGCTGTCTTCTTGTCAACGTCGGCGTGGATGGATACTGCATTGATGAGGTCACGTTTCTTCATGCGGATGACCATACAGTGCGCGGGCGGGGCGAAACGGTGATACCCCCGTGTACAGGACGTTCGTTCGGCCCTGAAACACGCCCTATCTGAGATACGGGGTACCTGAGACACGGAGTACCTGAGACACGGAGTACCTGAGACACGGGATTTCTGAGACACGGTGCATCGTGCTCACCCCGAGGGGTGACGTCCGGGTCGAGCAGCCGGGTCGCAGGGTCGGGCCGGACCTTCGGATCGGACCGCCCGACGGGCGACGCCCATCGGAAATCGGAGGAAATCAGGCAGAATGCTTGACCGAACACCTGTTCGTGGGTACGGTGGGACGGCAATCAGCACACACCCCCTCCGTACAGTCGCCGATCTCATCACAAGAACCCACGAAATCACGCCAGTTCACACCGAAATCACACCGAATCCAGCACGAAAGGCACATCAATGACCACCGACAAGCAGCCCGCAAAGACCCCGGCCAAGGCAGGCAAGACCCCCGTCGACGCCGACCGCGAGCGGGCCAACGAACGGTCCAAGGCCCTCGAAGCGGCCCTCGGCCAGATCGACAAGCAGTTCGGCTCCGGTTCGGTCATGCGCATGGGTGAAAAAGAGACCATGTCGATCGAGTCGATCGCCACGGGTGCGCTGCCCCTCGACATCGCCCTCGGCGTCGGTGGCGTGCCCCGCGGCCGCGTCGTCGAAATCTTCGGCCCCGAATCCTCGGGCAAGTCGACCCTCGCCATGCACATCGTCGCCGAGGCGCAACGCAACGGCGGTATCTGCGCCTACGTCGATGCCGAGCACGCCATGGATCCGGTGTACGCATCGGCAATCGGCGTCGACACCGACAACCTGCTCATCTCCCAGCCCGACACCGGCGAGCAGGCCCTCGAGATCGTCGACATGCTCGTGCGATCCGGGGCCCTCGACGTCATCGTCATCGACTCGGTGGCGGCGCTCACGCCGCGTGCCGAAATCGAGGGCGAAATGGGCGACAGCCACGTCGGTTTGCAGGCCCGCCTCATGAGCCAGGCGTTGCGCAAGCTCACGGCGAATCTCAACAAGTCGAACACCGTCGCCATCTTCATCAACCAGTTGCGCGAGAAGATCGGCGTCATGTTCGGTTCGCCCGAGACGACCCCCGGCGGTCGTGCGCTGAAGTTCTACTCGTCGGTGCGACTCGACATCCGTCGCATCGAGTCGATCAAGGACGGTGCCGAGGTCGTCGGCGCCCGTACCCGCGTGAAGGTCGTGAAGAACAAGGTGGCCCCACCCTTCAAGCAGGCCGAATTCGACATCACCTACGGTCGCGGAATCAGCCGCGAAGGTGCGGTTCTCGATCTCGCCGTCGAACTCGGCATTGCCAAGAAGTCGGGTGCATGGTTCACCTACGACGGTGAGCAGCTCGGTCAGGGTCGCGAAAACTCCAAGCAGTTCCTCGCCGACAACCCCGACGTCATGATGCAGATGACCGAGCGGGTGCGTCAGAAGGCGATGGGTGTCGAGACCGTCGATGCTGCCGAGGCCGGTTTCTCCCCGGCTGACGAGAAGCCGATCGACCTCGAATAACGCGCATCAGCCGCGCGCCGTCACGCACGGCGTGGCGCCGAGTGACGTCGATACCCTTGGAGTGTCGTGACTCGTCGCTACGTCGTGCGGACGTTCGGCTGCCAAATGAACGACCACGATTCGCAACGAATCGCCGGTCTCCTTGAGCAGGACGGACTCGAAGAGGCCTCCGATGAGGCCGATGCCGACGTCGTCGTCCTCAACACCTGCTGCATTCGCGAGAACGCCGACAACAAGTTGTACGGCAGTCTCGGCACGTTGAAGGCGTGGAAGGACGAGGTTCCCGGGCGCTCCATCGTCGTTGCGGGGTGTCTCGCCCAAAAGGACCGCGACGTCGTGCGCAACAAAGCACCGTGGGTCGACGTCGTTCTCGGCACGCACAACGTGCACCGCACGGTCGACCTTCTCCACCACGCCGCCGAACACGGCCCGGTCACCGAGATCATCGACGAGGCGATCCTCGACGACCACACGCTCTTCCCGTCGGCGTTGCCGGTGAAGCGTGACACCTCGTACAACGCCTGGGTGACGATCCAGATTGGCTGCGACAACACGTGCGCCTACTGCATCGTTCCCGCGGTGCGCGGCAAGGAAGTGAGCCGTCCCTTCGACGACATCGTCGACGAGGTGCGAGCGTTGGCGGCATCGGGCGTCACCGAGATCTTCCTCCTCGGTCAGAACGTCAACTCGTACGGGCGCGACCTCAGCCTTGCGCGACGTCGCGCAGGCGACGACGTGCGCGTGCAGCCGATGTTTTCCGAGTTGCTGCGCGCGGTCGGCGACACGCCGGGGGTGCGCCGCGTGCGCTTCATGAGTCCGCACCCGAAGGACATGCGTTCGGACACCTTCTCCGCGATGGCCTCGACGGCAGCGGTGTGCGAGCACCTGCATTACCCGTTGCAAGCAGGCAGCGACGCCGTGCTCGCCGCCATGCACCGCGGCTACACGGCGGCGCGGTACCTCGAGCGTCTGGCCGAGGCGCGCGCCACGATCGACGACCTCGCCGTCACCACCGACATCATCGTCGGATTCCCCGGCGAAACCGAGCGCGATTTCTGCGACACGCTCGAAGTCGCGGCCGAGGCCGAATTCGATTCGGCGTACGCGTTCATCTTCTCGCCGCGCGAAGGTACGGCAGCGGCCGACATGGTCGACCGTTTCGTCGACCCGGCGGTCGTCGGGGAACGATTCGACCGGCTTAAGGCCGTGCTGGATCGTTCCGCGGTGCGGCGCCATGCAGCGCGCATCGGACGGATCGAGGAAGTCGTCGTCGAAGGTACGAGCAAGCGCAACCCCGAGCGCCTCACCGGGCGCACACGCCAGAACAAGCTCGTTCACTTCGATGCACCGTCGCCGCTGCGGCCGGGCACGTACGCGACGGTGCAGATCACCGACGCGGCTCGTTTCCACCTGTCGGGGCACCTGCTCGACGCCGGGCCGGCGCCCACGCACAAAGTGCGCCTTGCCGTCACGGCAGCGTGACGTGACCCCCGTCGTCATCCTCGGCCCGACGGCCAGCGGCAAGAGCGACGTCTCCATGCACGTCGCCCGCGAGGGCGGTGTGCAGATCGTCGCCGTCGACGCGATGCAGGTGTACCGCGGCATGGACATCGGCACCGCCAAGCCGTCACGCGCCGATCGCGAAGCCGTTGCGCACCACTGCATCGACCTCGTCGATCCGACCGAGCGGTTCACGGTGACGCAGTACAAAGCTGCGGCAACGGCGGCACTCGACGCCATTGCATCGGTGGGCGATCGCGCCGTGCTAGTGGCCGGCACGGGTTTGTACCTCACCGCGGTGATCGACGACCTCACTCCGCCGGGCGAGTGGCCCGAGGTGCGCGCCGAACTTGCCGGCGAAGCCGACGTGGCGGCTCTGTGGGCCCGACTCGTCGAGTGTGATCCGGTGACGGCGCAACGCACCGACCGCCACAACCGACGCCGCATCGAGCGCGCGCTCGAAGTGACGATCGGCAGCGGGCGACCCTTCTCCTCGTTCGGGCCCGGAACGGGTGCGTACCCCGACAACGGCATCTCTCAGATCGGCATCTTGTGGCCGCGGGACCTGCTTGCGCGACGCATCGAGGCCCGCGTGCACGCAATGATCGCGGCCGGCCTGCTCGCCGAGGTGCGCGGGCTGTACGAACGGCGTGCGCTGTCGCGCGAGGCGCAACAGGCTCTCGGCTACAAGGAACTCATCGACCACCTCGAAGGCAGGACGGGGTTCGACGAAGCCGTCGCCACGATCGTCACGCGCACACGGCAGTTCGCGGTGCGCCAGGAACGCTGGTTCCGGCGCGACCCGCGGGTGCAGTGGGTGACGGTCGATGCCGATCCCATTGCCGAGGTGACACCCGCACTCCGGTCTGCGTTGCAGCGCGCCGATCGGCGAGACTGACCCGGTGGCCCGCACGTTCGTCGTCGACAAGTTCGACGCGCTCGGCAACGACTTTCTCGTGCTCGATCTCGACGCGGCGGGGCTCGGCGACGACGAGCTCGACTGGGCTGCATGTGCGCGGGCCTGGTGCGCCCGTGCCGGCGGAGTCGGTGCCGACGGTCTCTTGCTGCTGCGCCGCATCGACGCACGTAGCGCGCGGATGCGACTCGTGAACAGCGACGGCTCGCACGCCGAGATGAGCGGCAACGGTGCACGCTGCTTCGCGCACGCGCTGTACCGCAACGACGCTGCAGCCCACGGAACGACGGTGGGTGAGTACCTGCTGCACACCGCCGCAGGGCCGCGCGCGGTGACGGTTCGCGCCGGGTCGCTGCCCGACACCGCCGACGCGAGCGTCGAAATGGGTGCACTGACGACGATCGCCGCACCTGCTTCGTGGTCGAAACTCGGTGTGCATCCCGACCGACCCGTCGAACACGTGTCGGTCGGAAATCCCCACGCCGTCGTCGGCGTCGAGGACGTGCACGCAGTCAACCTCGAATCGCTCGGTGCGCAGGTGCCCGAGGTGAACCTCGAGATCATCGAACCCGGCCCCGAGCCGGATGCCGTCACGATGCGCGTCCACGAACGCGGTGCGGGAATCACGCAGGCGTGCGGTACCGGTGCGTGCGCGTCGGCGTGGGCTGCGGTGCGGTGGGGTCTCGTCGCAGGCGGCAGCAAGGACGTCGTCGACGTCACCGTGCACATGCCGGGTGGCGATGCGCGGGTAACGCTGAACTCGCCCCGCAGCGGCGAATGCACCCTCGGCGGCGCATCGCGTTACGTCGGGCGCTTCGAGGTCGTTGGGTGAACACTCCGTACCAGGAGGCTCTCGGTCGCACGCTCATCGAGCGCACGATCCGGGAAAAGATCATTCTCGTCGGCGTCATCCTCGACGACGACACCGAGGAAGCGGTGAACGAGAGTCTCGACGAACTCGAACGACTCGTCGACACCGCCGGTGCCGACGTCGTCGCCCGCGTCACGCAGCGGCGTCGCGCGCCCGATCCTGCGTACTACATCGGCAAGGGAAAGGCGCAGGAGTTGTGCGAACTGTCGCTCGCCGTCGACGCCGACACCGTGGTCTTCGACAACGAGTTGTCGCCGGGTCAGCAGTTCAATCTGGAAAAACTCCTCGGTCGCACCGCACTCGACCGCACCGCCGTCATCCTCGACATCTTCGCCCAGAACAGCCACACCCTCGAGGGCAAAGCGCAGGTCGAACTTGCGCTGCTCAACTACCGGTTGCCGCGCATCCGTCGCGGCGCCGCTGCGGCCCTCACCCAACAGGGTGCCGGAATCGGCACGCGCGGCCCGGGCGAAACGAAACTCGAGACCGATCGACGCCGCATCAACGACCGCATTGCCAAGCTCGAGCGCGAATTGCGCGAACTGCAGCGCACCCGCGACGTGCAGCGCAAGGGTCGATCACGCAGCGGTCTCGCCCACGTCACGATCGTCGGGTACACGAATGCCGGAAAATCGACTCTTCTCAACCGTCTCACCGCGGCGGGTGTGCTCGTCGAGAACCGGCTGTTCGCCACGCTCGATCCGACGACGCGTCGGCTCGCATTGCCGGGCGGCGAAACCGTGCTGCTCACCGACACCGTCGGCTTCATCCGCCGCCTGCCGCACTCGCTCGTCGAGTCGTTCCGTAGCACCCTCGAAGTGGCGGCGCGCAGCGACTTGCTCATCCATCTCGTCGACGCCGGCGCGGCCGACCCCGACGGGAACATCGCCGCGGTGCACGAAGTGCTTGCTGAGATCAAGGCCGACTCCGTGCCCGAGCTCATCGTGTTCAACAAGGCCGACACCGCGCCCGACGTCGCCGCAGGACTCGCCGCCAGTCACCCCGGTTCGGTGGCGATTTCGGCGGCGAGCGGCACGGGGATCGACGTGCTCCTGCGTACGATCGGCGACCGCATCCGCAGCCTGGCCAAGGTCGTCGAAGTGTTCATTCCGTACGACCGCGGCGATCTCATCGCGATGTTGCATCGTGAGGGCGAGATCGTGTCGTCGAGCGAGGAAGCGACGGGCATTCGCATCCGTGCCCGACTCAGCGACTCGGCAACCGGACGGCTGGCAGACTTCGTGGTCGCATCATGACCGCCACGCCGTTCGTTCCGCCTCCGTACCCGTACGACCGACTCGATGCGTTGGCCGCACTCGCAAAGACGCACGATGGGGGAGTCATCGACTTGTCGATCGGAACCCCGTGCGATCCGCCGCTGGCCGCGGTAGTTGCCGCGTTGTCTGCGTCGAACTCCGAACGCGGCTATCCGCCGAGCATCGGCAGCGAACCGTTGCGCGCCGCCGCACGGGCGTGGATGCAGCGTCGCTTCGCCGTCGACGTACCGCTCGCATCGATCGCCGCCTGTGTCGGCTCGAAGGAGTTCGTCGCCACCACGCCGCACTACCTGCACCTGCGGCGACCCGATCGCAACGTCGTTCTGTATCCGGCCGTTGCCTACCCGACCTACGAAATGGGTGCGATTCTCGCCGGATGTCGTCCGGTTGCCGTACCGATGAACGCATCGGGCGGCATCGATCTCGCCGCGATCGATCCGCGCGACGCAGCTGATGCGCTCATGTTGTGGGTCAATTCGCCGAGCAACCCCACCGGTGCACTCGACGATCTGGGTGCCGCGGCGGCGTGGGGTCGGCGTCACGGGGTGCCGGTGTTCAGCGACGAGTGCTACGTGGAGTTCACGTGGAGCCGACAGGGCGACAGCATCATTCAGCACGGCCTCGACGGTGTCGTTGCACTGCATTCGTTGTCGAAGCGTTCGAACCTCGCCGGTGTTCGCGTTGCGTTCTATGCCGGCGACGCCGATCTCGTCAACTACCTCAAGGAAGTGCGCAAGCACGTCGGCATGATGGTGCCCGGTCCCGCGCAGGCCGCGGGTGTCGTCGCGCTGAACGACGACGATCACGTGCGTGTGCAACGCGACGTGTACCTGCGCCGCCTCGAGCGCGTCGCTGACGTGCTGTCGCGCTGGTCGGGGATCACCATCGGTCTGCCGCACGGCGGCTTCTACTTGTGGTTCGATGCCGTCGACGGCTGGCAGTTTGCCGAGCGTTTGGCCCGCGAGGGTGGTGCGCTCGTCAGCCCCGGCGACTTCTACGGGGCAGGTGGTGCGAACAACGTCCGTGTTGCCGTCGTGCAGCCCGACGATGCCATCGATCTGCTCGCCCGCCGCCTCGGTTAGCCACGAGGTCCCGCCCACCCGGCCGGTCATACTCGGGTAGCATCACGGTATGAAACTCAGCGTGAGTCTGCCCGACGAGGAGTTCGCATTCCTCGACCGATGCGTCGAAGACGGCACGTACCCGTCGCGCTCGGCCGTGGTGCTGCGTGCACTGCGCTTGCTGCGTGGTGCCGATCTCGGGGCGATGTATGCCGATGCGTTCGCCGAGTGGGAATCAGGTGACGAGGGTGCCGACTGGGAATCGGTCGACACCACGACCGAACTGCAGCCGCCGACGACCCGGAGTGCGGTGAAGCGGTAATGCTGCGCGGCGAGATCCGACTCGTGCATCTCGATCCGGTGCGCGCCGGGGAAGCATCAAAAACGCGCCCTGCGGTCGTTGTGAGCAACGATGCCCTCAACGCAACGACCATGTCGTTGCAGCGCGGGATCGTTACCGTCGTGCCGATCACTTCGAACGTGAAGACGGTGTATCCGTTTCAGGTGAAACTCTCGCGTGGCGAGAGCGGTTTGCGTGTCGACTCGAAGGCCCAGGCCGAGCAGATTCGTTCGGTGGCCGTCAGTCGCATCGCCGACAAGATCGGCCGTCTGAGTGCCGAGTCGCAGGAACGACTCGACGTCGCATTGCGACTGCACTTGCAGCTGTAACGCCTACGTCTTTACGGACGTCGCGGTCTGTTGATTGTTATGCGACGTCCTTACAGACGTCGCATAACTGCATTGATGGTCATGCTTGGCTTCACAGCCTGCGCGCTGTGTTGATTGTTCTGCGACGCCCTTACAGACGTCGCATAACTGCATTGATGGTCATGCTTGGCTTCACAGCCTGCGCATGACAGTGACGACCTTGCCGAAGATGGTGACGTCTGTGGGGTCGAAGCGCATCGGTTCGAGTGCGTCGTTCGACGGCACGAGAACGATCGTGTTGCCGTCGCGACGGAACGTCTTCACCGTCGCTTCGTCGCCGGGAATGCCCGCCACGACGATGTCGCCGTTGTTCGCCTTGCTCTGTTGGCGGCACACGACGAAGTCGCCGTCGAGAATGCCCGCGTCGACCATCGAGTCGCCCCGCACGCGCAACATGAACAGTTCTCCGTCGCCGGTGAAGTCCATCGGCAGGGGAACGATCTCTTCGACGTTTTCCTGGGCGAGCACGTTCGTTCCGGCGGCAACGTCACCAACGAGCGGCACGTGCTTGGTGGGGCGGCGCTCCATGGCCACCCCCGATGCCGAGTCGAAGCGCACTTCGATGGCGCGGGGCTTGGTGGGATCGCGGCGCAGGTAGCCGAGCTTCTGCAGCGCCGCGAGGTGGCTGTGCACCGTGGCGGACGACGACAGCCCGACGGCCTCGCCAATCTCGCGCACCGAGGGCGGATAGCCCCGTTGGCGCATCGCCTTATCGATGAAGGCGAGGATTTCGCGCTGACGGTCGGTCGGACGCTGGGTAGGAGAAGTTGGGTCTGCAGCCATGGGGGCCAGCGTACGCGTGTTCGCCCCCAAGATCAAACATATGTTCGCCGGAAGGTTGGCGACCGAACACCCGTTCGCTAAGGTGAACTCCGTGAACGAACACCTGTTCGCCCACTGCCCGAAGTCCGAGCACCTCGTGTGCCCGGATTCCGGGAGCAAGCCAAGTCTGAAGATCTCGGTTCGGGGTGTCTCCGCCGCGCCGGACCGAGATCTTCTGCACAACACCCCGTCCGTAAGGAGGATGCCATGAGTGCCATCATCACCGCCCTGCCCACATCCCGTTCATTCGCTCCACGCCGCACCGCGGCATCCCGCCACCCGGTCGTTCGCTCGGCCGCGCCCGCCACGTCGCGGGTGGTTCGCGCCACCGAGTACCGGGCGCACAGCGCCACCCGCCGCCCGTCGGTCGGGGTGATGGCCCTCGTGGGTCTTGCCGTCGTGGCTGCCGTTGCCCTCGGCGGGCTGTTCGGAGCGCGCGCTGCTGCCGACGCCGTTACCGCAGGTCGACCCACCGAGCCGGTGTACGTCATTGCCGAGCCCGGCGACACGCTGTGGTCGATTGCCGCGCGCATCGCCCCGAACGCGTCGATCACCGAGGTCGTCGACCAACTCGTCGTTCTCAACGGCACGTCGATCACCGCCGGTCAGGCAGTGCGCATCCCCTGAGTCGCCACGCGCCGCGCGTAGCGCCGCTCCTATGATGCGAGCGCGTGAAATGTCCGGCCTGCGGTTTCCATGATTCGCGGGTCGTTGATTCGCGATCATCCGACGATGGCAACGTCACCCGCCGCCGCCGCGAGTGCCTCGAATGCGAGGTCCGTTTCACGACCTACGAACGCATCGAAGAGCGCCCGCTGCTCATCGTCAAGCGCAGCGGCGAGCGCGAAGCCTTCGACCGCGACAAGCTCGTTCGGGGCCTGTCTGCGGCCTCAACGGGTCGACCGGTGACGCCGGAACAACTCGATGCCCTGGCCCGCGGGGTGGAGGAGTCGCTGCGCAGTCTCGGTACCGATGTGCGCAGCGCTCAAGTCGGCACCGAAGTGCTCAAGCGGTTGCGACGCATCGATGAAGTTGCGTACCTGCGCTTTGCGAGCGTGTACAAGAACTTCGACGACGCCGACGACTTCAAGCGCGAGCTCACGCTTCTCGAGAAGCGTTCGGCGGCAAAAACCAAGCGCAAGCAGTGAGCGTCGCCGCACACACGGTGGTGACGTTTGTATCGTGACAATTTTCTACGTCCCGTTCGTTGAAGTCACAAGAAAAACACAACTTGTCCACTTCCAATCCACAGCGAGTGGTGCCTACAGTGAGGCGACTCAATCGAGAATTCACGGCTCTGTTGCGGCGACGTAACTTTCCTCGGGAATGCTTGACGAAACGGAATGACAGTCCTGTAAGATGCCTCTACCGGTTGTGGGCGGATCCGCAAAGGGGGTCGGATACCTACTACCTGTAGTGGTTCAGTGTCGAACCGCTGGGGGATCCGGTCTCCACGCGGGGTATCCCACCACCGGTCACTTCGCGTCTACTAAACAATGTCTCCCACGGTTTACAAATTGGAAAGGTAAGCATCATGTCCATCGCACCTGAGCGACTCTCGATCGGCATTCGTCGCCACTTCACCACTGCCGATGTGCACCCCTACGACATGGTGTCGTGGGAGAAGCGTGATGCGCGCATCAGCAACTGGAAGGACGGCACTGTCGCGTTCGAACAGCTCGGTGTCGAGTTCCCCGAGTCGTGGTCGCTGAACGCAACGAACATCGTCGCGCAGAAGTACTTCCGTGGAACGCTCGGCACGTCCGAGCGCGAAACGTCGTTGCGACAGGTCATCGATCGCGTTGCCAACACCATTGCCGATTGGGGCATTCAGGGCGGTTACTTCGTCGACGACGAGGAAGCCGAAGCGTTCCGCAACGAACTGAAGTTCATCCTCGTCACCCAACGCGCCGCGTTCAACAGCCCGGTGTGGTTCAACATCGGCGTGAAGGGTGTGCCGCAGCAGGCGAGCGCGTGCTTCATCCTCTCCGTCGACGACACGATGGACGCGATCCTCAACTGGTACCGCGAAGAAGGAGTCATCTTCAAGGGCGGCTCGGGTGCGGGCATCAACCTCTCCGCTATTCGCAGCAGCGCCGAGCAGCTGAAGGGCGGCGGCACCGCATCGGGTCCGGTCAGCTTCATGCGCGGCGCCGATGCCTCGGCCGGCACCATCAAGTCGGGCGGCAAGACCCGCCGTGCGGCGAAGATGGTCATCCTCAACGTCGATCACCCCGATGTCGAAGAGTTCATCTGGTGCAAGTCCCGCGAGGAGAAGAAGGCCCGCGCCCTGTCGGCCGCCGGCTTCGACATGGACCTCGACGGCGCCGACTCGTTCTCGGTCCAGTACCAGAACGCGAACAACTCGGTGCGCGTCACCGACGAGTTCATGCAGGCCGTCAAGGAAGACCGCGACTGGGATCTCAAGGCGGTGAAGGACGGACGCACCGTGCGCACGATGAAGGCCCGCGACCTGTGGCGCCAGATTGCCACGGCCTCGTGGGAGTGCGCCGACCCGGGTCTGCAGTTCGACACCACGATCAACAAGTGGCACACGGCGCACGCCGCGGGCCGCATCAACGGTTCGAACCCGTGCAGCGAATACATGCACCTCGACAACTCGGCGTGCAACCTTGCGTCGATCAACCTGTTGAAGTACCTCAACGATGACGACACCTTCGACACCGAGGCGTACCGCCACACGATCGAAGTCATCTTCACCGCGCAGGAAATCCTCGTCGGCAACGCCGACTACCCGACGGAAAAAATCGCCGAGAACAGCCGTCTGTTCCGCCAGCTCGGAATCGGTTACGCGAACATCGGCGCGCTGCTCATGGCGCTCGGCATGCCGTACGACTCCGAAGGTGGTCGTGCCTGGGCCGCCGTGCTCACGTCGATGATGACCGGTCACGCGTACGCCACGAGCGCCCGCATCGCCAGCCGCATGGGACCGTTCGCCGGCTTCGCCGCCAACGAGCGCTACATGCTCA
>JBIIDI010000032.1:0-14125 GCA_044238425.1 Ilumatobacteraceae bacterium | reverse complement strand
CAAGCACTCGGGCATGTTGCTCACGTGCCGCATCAATGACTGGCCGACCGATGCGAGCTACCTCGACGTCGACCATCCCTTGCAGCGGCGCATCACCGATGCAATTCCGTCACTGGCCGGCGAACCCGCAGCGCACATCGGCATCGACGGTTGCGGAGCGCCCGCGCATGCAGTGTCACTCGTCGGCCTCGCCCGCGCCTTTCGCACGATTGCGATGGCCGGACCCACCACTCCCGCCGGCACGGTTGCTGATGCGATCCGTCGTCACCCGGAGATGCTCGGTGGCCCCACGCGCGACATCACGCGCCTGTTGCAGGGAGTACCGGGCATGATCGGCAAGGACGGCGCCGAAGCCGTGTATGCCGTTGCACTTCCCGACGGACGCGCAGTGGCGCTGAAGGTTGCCGACGGTGCGAATCGTGCGCGCCCACCCGTCATGCGCGCCGCGCTCGAACGTCTCGGTGTCGACATCTCAGGTGTCGACCCGGCAACGTGGGAGCAGCCGATCCTCGGACACGGCAAACCCGTCGGCACCGTCCGCGCACTGTAGATAGCGTGACGCTTCACCAGCGTTCGTAGCTCAATGGATAGAGCATCTGACTTCGGATCAGAGGGTTGGGGGTTCGAGTCCCTCCGAGCGCGCCAACGGGGACTCGGATGTAATCAGCGAAAGCGGACCGCGAGGCGACCGACAACAGAGCGAATCAGCGCAGGAGATGCGGCATCAAACTCTCCGCCGTACGGCACTTCCATGGCACCCGTTCCGTGCTTGAAGTCGTAGACGCCCTTGTTGAGTACCGGGTCGACACCACCGAGGTCGTAGCGCACAACCCCACGGCGGGCCAGCTCGTTGGCAAGCGCCCACAGCGTGGCATGTGACGCGTAGTGCTTGCGTCCCTCGTACGACGTTGCTGCAAGAAAGTCCAACGCACAACCCCCTGTAATGACGGCACCACGA
Organism: Ilumatobacteraceae bacterium; assembly: GCA_044238425.1. Classification (GTDB taxonomy): domain Bacteria; phylum Actinomycetota; class Acidimicrobiia; order Acidimicrobiales; family Ilumatobacteraceae; genus F1-60-MAGs027. The sequence goes on along the minus strand of JBIIDI010000032.1, from coordinate 13,167 downwards.
AGCGAGCGAAGCAGCCCTTGCTCGCTCACGCACTTGGCGATGACGACACGCGGGCCGAAGTACTCGAGAAAGCGTTCAACATGTGGCCTGCTTGACTCCCAGGAATTGACGTGCGCCCCTTTCAGAGATTCCAACTCGGTATGGAGCGCGAAAATGTCCTCGACGCGGGGAGTGCTCTCTATTGTCACAACATTCTCGTGCTGCTCGCTGCGCTTGAGATTTCTTCGCCAATTGAAGGACAACGCCTCTCGGCGGTCGTGCTCCGAATGATCGAGGCGAATCTTCATCGTCAACGCCGCACCGAGTTGCTCGGCGACCGGGCTCCACCCCAGGCTCTGCATGTCGAATGTGCAGTACTTCTTCGGGATGTTCATGTGCACCCGCACATACACCGCTGCGGCACCGAGTTCGCGACGCAGGAAGTACACGTACTCGCGCGCGTCCACGTACGTCGCACTCGCGAATCCGCCGGGGGCATAGGCAACGACCACGGGTCCGCGCTTTTTCACCAACACCTGCGCGACCGGCAAACCGTCATCGTCAGTGACGCGCAGGAAACTCCAACCGTCGAGCTCCTTCATCCGCGCCCAGCCCGAGTAGTTGTACGGGCTCCACACACCGACCGGCTTGTCGGCACCGCTCCACACGACGACTCGGTCCAACGCGGCATCCCATTCGGCGTCGCTCAGTTGAGCAGCGCGAAGCATCTGATGAGGATAGCGATACGGGAGAAACGCCGGGCAAACGCCACCGCCAGGTCATCGTTGTGCCGGGCAAGAAACCGTCAATGACGGGCCCGTACTTGGCAGGACGTTGCTTGCCTAGCGCGGCGAGCATTCGACTCGCACGACTACTCAGCTGCCGTCACGTGGCGACTGCGGATACCAGTGCGGCGAATTCAGCGCGCTCCGTTTCACTCAACGTCGACTCGTAAATGTCGCCCATCAAGTCGTCGGTGAGCGTTTCGGCGAGCTCGCGTTTGGCAACGAGATGCGAACAGTCGGGGTACGGCGGCTGGTAGCCGTGCAAACCGGCCATGCGCTCGCCGTGCGACGAGGACAAAATTGCCTGGAGCCCGGTCAGACCGTGAGCCTTCACCGCGTGGATGTGCACGGAACCGCGCAACTCGCGAAGGTATGTGGCCAACCTGTACGCACGCTCCACCGCGCCGTCGGGCAGACCGAGTGCCCGCAAGCCGGCAAACAACGTGAGGCCGGCCGAATCGACGTGCTCGACGACCTGCGTTGCGAGCTCGATGAATCGCGGAAGTGCCGGCGACGCGGTCATGTTCGCAACGGCCCACGTGTCCGCAGCGCCGGCGTAGCGACGACTCGCCGCCGCAGGTCCCTCCACCGCAATGCCCTGATTCCGCGCCGACGTCACGAGTTCCTTGTCGAAGAACATGAACGTCGCATACACGACGTCGGGATCGACGTCGCCCAGAACTCCCCCACGCCCCGCCATGTAGAAGGCAAAGCCGCGCGGGTATCCGGCTACCTTACCGATTGCACCGGTGGCCGGATCAAGCATGTACTTCACCCCGAGTGCGCTGAGTGCGGGATCGACGGCAAGGGCGAGCTCGCGCCCGGACAACGTGGTCATGGGCCAACCTCATGTCACCCGTTGGGTCGTTGCGGGCGGTCGACGACGTCGCCGGCACACCGGTGATTTACGATCACGGCCGTGCCGACTCGAGTCACGTACGACGTCACCGCCTTGCGCAACGGTCGCAACGATCCGACGACACGCATCGTCGGCAACCGCATCGAACGTGCGACCATTACCCCAGACGGCCCCGGAACGATTGCGATCATCGTGGACGACGAAGTACGAGTCGAATCGGCACACGGACCCGGCGCCGACTGGCTCGTTGCGCACGCCGCACACCTCGCCGCACGGCACGAGGAACCCGAGGCGATCTCACCGCTGCATGATGCAGTACGCAAGGCACAGCGCGAGATCGGAGTACTGCACCTGCCGCGCAGCAACACGCCGTGGCACGAAGTTCTTCCGGCGATTCTCGGACAGCGGATCACCGGCATGCAGGCATACGCCCAGTGGGCGGCGCTGTGTCGCACGTTCGGAGAACGCGCCCCCGGGCCCTTCGACCTGTACTTGCCTCCGGCCCCGGATCGCCTCGCGCACGTGACATCGTGGGAATTCCACCGTCTCGGTATCGAGCGGCAACGTGCGCGCACGCTGCTCATCGCCGCACGACATCACCGGCACATCGAGCGCACCGTCGAACTCAGCGGCCAGGATGCGCGCACCACCATCATGCAACTACCCGGTATCGGCGTGTGGACGGCGGCGGTCACCACGGGTGTGTCGCACGGCGACCGTGATGCACTCCCGGTCGGTGACTTTCACGTGAAGAACACCGTTGCGTGGGCGCTCACCGGTCGCGCCCGCGGTACGGATGAGGAACTGATCGTCACACTCGAGCCGTACCGACCGCACAGATGGGTCGTCGTACGCATGCTCGAGAAGTGCGGCTTTGCCGCACCGAAGTTTGCGCCAAAGCGTCCGTTGTTGCGCATCGAACGGATGTAACCGCGCGCGAGCTGCTGCGGGCGTATGGTGGTCACGTGGCCGCACGACGCCAGACGATCATTCTCAGCGTTGTGACCGCCGTGATCGTTGCCCTTGCCGTCGTTGCACTCGTGTTTTCCGTCGGCAGCAACGTCACCGACTACGACGACTCGTCACCCGAAGGAGTTGCCCAGTCGTATCTCACGGCATCGTTCGACGGCGACTTCGACCGGGCCGCCGAATTCTTCGAGACCGGCAGCACCTGCGATGCAGACGATCTCGATCGCGCATTCATTCAGGACAGCGTCCGAATAAGCCTCGTCGAGGTGTCCGTCGACGGGGATCGTGCCCGGGTGCGGATCTCCGCTGAAATCCCCTCCGGTGGTCCGCTCGGTGGCTTCTACGGCGAGGAACACACGCTGCGACTCGTGCGCATTGACGATCAGTGGCGACTCACCGGCGTGCCGTGGCCGCTCTACGACTGCAACGAACCCGGCAAGTAGCCGACAATGTTCACCGCACTGCTTCCGCTGGCGATCGTGGCACTCGTTGTCTTCGGGTTTCGCAACGCCCGCCGCACGTCGTCCGCGCTCGCCACCGGCCAACAGGTGCGGAACTTCTTTCAGTACGTCATCCTTCTCGCATCGACGCTCGTCGCGACGGCCGGACTCGCCGGGACGATCGGTACCGTCGTTGATCGCGCCTCTTTCGTCGCGGCGAATGCGAACGAAACCGCACTCAACCTGGCGATGCTGCTGCTCGGCGTTCCACTCACCGCAATTCTCGGCGCAACGACACGTCGCCGGCTCGCCGGCGATCGCTCCGATCTCCTCTCCTTTGGCTGGTCGCTGTTCGTCACCGTCGGCACCGTGGTCCCGCTCGTCGTGGCGATGTTCGGTGGATACCAAGTCATGTTGTTCGTCGTGGGTGCCGAGCGGTACGACGGCTATGCGCTGAGTCAGCTCGTCGTGTGGGGTGGCACCTGGTTTGCCGTGCGTCGAGTCGACCGCGCAACCTCGCCCTTGCAACGCACCGCGTTGCGCCACGTCGTACCGGCCCTCATCGGACTCACAGTGTCGGCAGTGGCGGTTGGACAACTCGTGGCCGGACTCGTCCAGCGGGTGTTTGATTCGACGTCGCAAGCCGTGTTCGTGTCGACGACGACACTGATCCACAGCGGTCTCGCGTTGCTCGTCATCGGCGGTGCCGTGTGGGTGATCGAGTGGTTGCGCGGGTTGTCATCGCAGCCGGGCAGCGAGGCATGGCGTTTCGTTGTCGTCCTCTTCGGCGTCACCGGTGGACTCATTACGGCGATCACGTCCCTCGCGACGGCGGCCTACCAACTTGCGGTGTGGATCATCGGTTCACCCGAATCCGACGTTGCACGCACCCACTTCGAGGCCTTCCCCGAGGCGATTGGTGGTGTCGTCGTCGGGATTCTCGCGTGGTGGTACCACCGCTCGCTGCTTGCCGCGCATCGCACCGAATCCCGCACCGAAGTCGACCGCGTGTACGAATACATCATGTCGGCGGGCGGATTGCTTGCCGCCGCGGTGGGGGCCGTCATCCTCCTCGTTGCCGTCGTGGAGGCGGTGACCGGAACCCGGCTCATCCGCGGGGATACGGCGATCAACACGCTGCTCCTGTCGATCATTCTTCTCGCAATCGGAATTCCCGTGTGGAGCGTCTACTGGCGAACGACGCTGCATCGCACGGGCATCGAAGATCGCGGTTCAGTGTCACGACGCGTGTATCTCATCACGTTGCTCGGCGTCGGCGGCCTCGTGGCACTCGGCACGGCGATCGCCACGGTGTATCTCTTTTTGCGCGATCTCATCGAAGGTCGACTTGCATCGTCGACACTGCGATCGTTGCGCTATCCGCTCGCCATGCTGCTCACGTCGGGTGCCGTTGCCGGCTACCACTTCACGGTGTTTCGTGCCGAACACGTCGGTGGCACGGGTCCCCGACGGCGTCGACGCATCGTCATTGCCGGCCCTGCCAACGCGGCGCTCGACTCGGCTTTGCGGTTGCTCCCCGACCTCGACATCGACTGGACGACGACCAACGACGGAGTGTGGCCGGTGGATGACGTCATCGCGCAGATCAAGGATTCCCGCGACGACCTCGTCGTCGTACTCAGTCGATCCGGCGTGAGTATCGGTCGCTTGTAAGCCGACCGGCCATCAACTCAGAACAAGTGGATCTGGCCCGACACGATAAGGACTGCCAGGGTCCACAACGCAGCACCACCCGCGTGCTTCACGTTGTCGTCTCGCCAGGATTTCCCGGCTCGGCCGAACAACTCCAACACCCCGAAGACCGCAGCAGGCACGAGCAACCACGGAGTCACACTGCGCACAATGTCGGGAGTGGCATCGTCACCAACGAAGAGTGAACTCATCCATCCACCGATGATGAGCAGGACGAAGAAACGCAGGAAGCCACGCGGCAACCAATAGAACAACCGCTCGCTGTTCGGCAGATCGTCTTCCCACACCTTCAACAGGTTCGGACCAAGAACGAGGAGTGCCGCAGCGACGGTATTGGCGTTGAGCCCGAAAAACGGATATGCGATGAAGAGATAGATGGAGAAACGCACGGCCACGGAGACGAGCCCCCACGCGCGAGTCGGCGACACGAGTTTGGCCGGCTGCACGGCGATCGAGCGCACCGGGTACAAACGCAGAGCCACATCTTCGCCGGAGAGTCGGACCAACATCGTGAACCACACGGTCCATTTCACGGCTGTCGCGGCACTTGGTGACACGAGGTCGAGACCGGACAAACCGTTGAGTGCCTTCACCATCGAACCGGCAGCAAATGCAACGAACACCGGCATCATCGCGTAGTCGTAGAACCGCTCGCGCCCGTAGTTGTCACTGTCGGGGGCACGACGAAGCGGACGAATGACGTGCGCAAGAAGCGGGGTGGAGATGAGCAGCACGGCGAAACCGAGCAGGGCACGCACATCGGCAGCCACGTAGATGCGGTCAAACACGAGGGCGGCCGTGACGATGAGTGACGATGCGATGAGACCACTCAATGCATCGAGAGCAGTCATTGCGACCAGTGCACACAGCAACCAGGTCGCAGGAACGGTGACGTGGGCACTTGTATCGACGATCCAGCCGACGGCCAGCAGGACGGCGGCGGTCCACTGCAACGAAGCTCGCGAGCCGAAAATTGCCCGCAGCCATGCGCCGTCGACGAGCACACGCGACAGCAGTGCCGAGAACTTGCCGGCGCGCAAAGGAGCATCGACGAGCGATCGATCGAGCTGTTCGGTGCCCAGCCCGCGCCACGTCGAACTCAGATCGCCGGGACCCTCTTCACCAACTTTGACAGCTTTCAGTTTCTTCGTGACGACGGTTGCGAGCTTTCCGCGACGCTCTTCGCGTCGGTCACGGGCCGCCCCGGTAGCGGCCATTGCCATGAATGCTGCGGCCGCAATGGCGAGATTGCGAGTCGTTTCGGGGTCGCTTTGCGGCGAGTACTGCGAGATCGTTGCACGTGGTCCGGGCGCTCGGGAATCTCCGCCGTTGCCAAGCACGGCAGCATCGGCAAGATCCATCGGAACCTTCGGCTCGACCACTTCGACGGCAAGATTCAGCGAGCGGATGGCCCCGTCGGTGGTGAGACCGTTCACCTGCGCAGTGTGCTCACCGGGCTCGATACCGGCGGCCAGGGGCACACGATCGGTGAATGTGCCGTCGCCACCGACGCTCACCGTCCCGAGCCTGCGGGGCTCTGAAAACAGCCACACGACCGCAGTCGAGTTCGGCTGGAATCCGGTCCCCGACACCGCGATGAAGTTGTTCTGCTCGACGACGATTGCTCCGTTCGTATTGACGGGCAACACTTCACCACCGCCGTTAGTTGCACTCACCGACAGACGGAATCCGTCACCGTCCTGCAACTGAATGACCTGATCGTTGATTGTGACGATGTTCAGTTGCGCCTGCACGGTCTGGATCACAAGTGGACTGTCGGGGGATGCCAGGGGAAGCTGATTATTCACGTAAATCGGAAGAGAGAGATCGCGCAAGTTCTGCGTCTGCAGCTGGAGATATCGCTCGACCTCAGTGGGTGCGATCGGTCGTGAGAGTGGCAAGGTCGTTGAAGACGCTGCCAGCGAACCGCTGAGCGGTGTCGGAACGTCCTCGATCACCAACCGACGCTCGATGGTGCTTGATGGTGCAACGGTCGCCGTCGTGGTCGTCGGCACTGCAACCGAGGTTGTGGTGGCGGGAATCGGTGCTCGTACGGTGGTCGTCGTTGCTGGCAACGTCGTCGTCGCGTTTACAGCCGCGGTCGTCGTGACTCGCGGAAGCGTCGTTCGCGGGGGACGGCGAATTGTCGTTGTTGGGTTAGGTGCGATCGTCGTGGACGTCGTTGTCGTCGTTGACGTGGTCGTGGTCGTTGACGACGACGTCGTGGGACTGGGCGCTGCGGCAGGCGACGGCACGCTCACCGAAATCGATCGTGCCGAGACATCCATCGCGGTTTGGGCATTCCCGGCAGTGTCGGTCATGGAGAACGACCCGGACGCCGTGAGTGTGGCGGTCACGGTTTGGCCGCCGGCAACGGCCGTCGACAGTGCCGTCACGGTGCAAATCGAGGAAGATCCGCCGGTTGCCACCGATGTGATCGACGACAAGCCTGCAGTGAGCACGAAGTCGGCTGACGTGAGTGTGGAGCAATCAAGTGGTTCGTCTCCCGTCACGGTGAAGTTCACCGATGCGCTCGAGGCAGTGGTCGGCGCCGTGAACGTGAGAGTGGGCGCGGTTGCATCACGGGTAATCGTGGTTGTCGCGTTCGAATTCGATGCCGGACCGGTATTGCCGACCGAGTCGGCGATTTGCCCCGCCTTCAGCCGCGGAATGATCGTCCCTGACGAACACGACGACACGGTGATCGTGAGTATGGTTCCCGATGACGTGCTCGGGGAGAATGAACAGCCGGTCGCCGTTCCGGTGTTTTCGAAGTCACCGCCGGCAACGCCGGTGATGCGCTCCGACATCGTGAGGGTGTAGGTGAAACTCGTGTTGCGCGAAGGCGAGGCGTCGGACGAAGTGAAGGAACTTACTGTAGGAGAATTGCCGTCGTCGGGAATGGCTGCTCCACTCGCAGTCGACGTTTTCGTCGTTGCGGGAGTCGTGTTGAACGTTGCCTCCACAGTGAACGTGTACTCCGTACCGTTGGTGAGCCCGGAGATCGTGCACGAGGTTGTCGACACCGTGCACGAGAATCCGCCTGGGTTCGACGTGGCGGTGTAGCTCGTCACGGTTCCCGTTGCGGGTGCGGTCCATGAGACGTTCAGCGAACCCGACACCACCGGCGTTGCACGTGCAGCCGTCACGTTTCTCGGTGCATTGTCGACGATAGCACTCACCGTCGCAGTCGGGGCAGTCGACGTCGAACCTTCACCCCCGTACTCGACGAGTAGACCCGTGTTTTGCCCGCTGTCGATACGACCCCAGTCGTTCCAGCATTGACTACCACTCCACTTCTCCAACAGAAACTGCTCACCATTGCTGCTTGCAGTGCCCGTTCCGTTTGGCTCGCCGTAGTTGTCTCGGGCTACGAGCGTGAAGTCAGGACCACCGTTTCCGTTGCACCAGTTCTCGTAACGCGACGAGGAGATGTTTCCAGACGTACGTGACTGACTGCGGCCGGTCGATGAATTGATCCACAATTGGGATCCGGTTGCACCTTGGGTGAAGCGGGTGCACTTCTCGTTGGTCGGGCCAGATACCCACATCCAGCTACCTTCCGCCGATGACTGGTCCGCAAACGTCGCCGTTCCTACTGGCGTCACCGCCAATGAGGCGACATCGGCGGCGGTCTTTGCATAGCTGAACGTCGTAGCCGTTGCATCGGAGATTGTGTAGGTGCCGTTGAACGTGGCGTCAACTCCGGCAATCGTGACCGAATCGCCCGTTTCGAAGGCGTGCTGCCGCGAGGTGGTGAGGGTGGCGACGTTGCCGGTTAGCGATTTGGTGGAAACGCTGGGGGCACAACGCGCGTTGATGACCTGCCAGTCGTCGGTACCACCCATCCAGATGTTGGAGTTGGGAAAATTGTTGTAGATGAACTTCTGCTCCTGCGCATTGGTCACGGTCGCGAGGTAGCCGGTCATTCCGTTCAGAGTCTTCGTTTCAGCGATGTGAAAGGCACTCAAGCTCTTGTCGGCGCCGGATCTCCATGCGTACGTGTTTGCCGGTGACGAGACGTATTCGTAGAAGCGGTCGTTGATCGGGTTGTAGTACACATTGGCGGCATTTACGGCTGCGGTAACGCGAATCGTCACGGTGCCGTTCGTCGCGCCGGTATTCACAGTCATTGCTGCCAAGGCGGCGTTCGCATTCGTTTGGGAGCCGGTAAAACTGATCTGCGTATACGTGCCGCCGAAGCTGTAGCCGCTCGCTGCAGTCAGGCCCGTTGTCGTCGGAAGGACGAACTTGGTGTCTGCCGGCGGATCAACGAATCCGACCGAGACAAGGAGGGTGTCGCCACTGCCGAAACCGGACAATACGAAATCGCCGGGATCCTGGCCGGACGTGCTGAGCGACAGGGTCGGCGCCGGTGGCGCCGTCACGGTCGGGGTTCCCGATGATGCGACGCGTTCCACCGAACCGTCGCCGTCGGGGACGATCATGGCAACGAGGAACACCAGACAAGCGGCGGCTGCAAGGCGCATGCCTCGTTTCAGTACCGAAACTGCCGTGATCACCGGGGTGCCTCCGCACCATCAAGGTACCAGCAAGGACTGAAGGTCTTTCCGGAAATGACTTATATCCGAACCGACGATCGCGCGTCTCTAGTCGCGCCTGCCACGACGCTCACCAAGGATGGCGAGATCTCGTGGCGGGCGGACGGCTTTGCCGCCACGGCGGGCGAATTCGCTGATGTGCTGCATCGCTTCCGCGGGATCGTCGGTGAACTTCAGCAAGTCGAGATCGCCCGGCGAGATCATTCCGGCATCCACCATGGTCTGAAGTTGATCGCGCAACGGCTGCCAGAAGCCGCTGCCGCACACCACCACCGGGAAGTCGTGCATCTTGCCCGTCTGAATGAGCGTGAGTGCTTCGAACAATTCGTCGGCGGTGCCGAAGCCACCGGGGAAGACGACGAAGCCGACCGAATACTTGGTGAGCATGAACTTGCGGGCAAAGAAGTAGTGGAAGTCGACGTGCACGTCGAGGTACGGGTTCGACTTCTCTTCATGGGGAAGCTTGATCGTGCATCCGACGCTCGTGGCGCCGACCTCTCGCGCGCCACGATTGGCCGCTTCCATCACGCCGGGGCCACCACCGGTGATGACGGCAAACCCCGCCTCACCGAGTGCGCGACCAATCGTCAGCGCGTTGGTGTATTCGGGTGATCCCTCGCGTACCCGTGCCGAGCCGAACACGGTGACGGCGGGGCCGACGAAGTGCAGTCGGCGCATACCGCGCAGAATCTCGGTGGCGATGCGATGCAAGATCGCCAGGTTGCGCCAGCGGCTGCGTGGATTGGAGAGAAATTCCGCTTCGAACGGTTGACGGGGCGTCACGGCTTCAATCTACGAACGCATGGTGCGCTTCGCGCCCGACTTGGCGGGCGACGCAAGTTCCCTCAGCCGTGCCGCGACGAGCGCGTTGAGCAACGTCGCATTGACGGTCCAATCCAACGGAACCCGAATTGTGTACTTGTTCACCTCGAATGCGGCAAGGCGGTCGGCGAAAGCATCGAGCACCTTCTTGCTGCCGAGGTTGATGAGCACGTGCGACGTCGACGATGACACGGCGAACACGATGTCTTTGCCGAGTCGCAGCATCGGCTGGTTCCACGCAACCTCGAAGGTGAGCTTGGGATGCCTCGTCTGGGCGGCAGCGAACATCTTTTTCGACAATGCGCGATGCTTGGCAGGAATCGAGGCGAAGTACGCAGCGGGCCCGTCGAAGCGTTGCGATGACGTCGAGCCGCGCGCATACATGACGAGTGCGTTGGCATGTGCACGACTGAACCCGTGGCGCTCCTGGAGGAAAGCCATCTGCTCGGGGTACTTCGTAGCGCCGAGATCGGCGAGCAGCTTCAACCAGTACGCAGCCGGCTTGCCGTGCTTCTTTTCGATGGCGGGGAAAACGGCGCGTCGATCCCCGGTCGGAGCCATCGACGCACGATACCCCGCCGCCAAACACCACTAAGGTGCGGTCATGACCCACAACCCGTCGTCACGTCGCGCGTTTCTTGCCACGATCGGTGCCGCAGCAGCTTGGCTCGTTGCCGTGCCCGGAGCCGACGCAATTGCACCGGCAATCGCGAAAGGTGACCCGTGCAAGAAGGCGGGCCGCGAGCGCAAGGTAGGCAACAAGACCTTCGTGTGCACCGAACGCAACGGTCGCTTGCGATGGCAGCCGAAGAAAGAGGAAGCTGCGCAGTCGTTGACCACGGTGCGCGTGCTCGATGCAAGCGCACTCGCCGTTGGCGCGTCACGCGTGGTCAACGTGGCCGACCCCAAAGGGGGCACGAGCGGTGTCGTCGTCACCCGCACGTCGAGCGGCATTTCGGCTTTTCGCGTCAACTGCACGCATGCCGGCTACCCGGTCGAGCGCCGCGGTGCGGTACTCGAGTGCGATCTGCACGGGTCGACGTTCGATCCCGCAACTGGCGAAGTCGTCAACGGGCCGGCAACCCGGGCACTCACCCGCTACTCGGCACGTGAAGCCGACGGCGGCATCTTCGTCACCATCAGCGCCTGACATTCGCCGCACGGCTGCGGCCGTGTGATCGTCGAATCGGGTACGCGACGTAAGGTACGTGGGTCAGCGACCACAGGAGGTTGAGTCGTGGCCCGAGCCGCACGCACCATTCCATCCACCCACACCGGCAGTCTTCCGCGACCGGACGACCTCATCAAGGTGATGTGGGCGGTCGGTGACGGCATCCCCGTCGATCGCAGCGCGCTCGACGACAAGGTGAATGCGGCGGTCGATCTCGTCGTGCGCAAACAAGTCGATGCGGGCGTGACGATCATCAACGACGGTGAGATGTCGAAGCCGTCGTACGCGACCTACGTGAAGGACCGACTCTCGGGCTTCGGCGGTGAGTCGGTGCAGAACTACTTCTTCGAGGACCTCGTCGATTATCCGCGAAGCGCCGAGGCCGTCGCCGGAAACCCGGGGCGGCGCAAGCGTTCGGCACCGGCGTGCACCGGCCCGATCGAAGTGCTCGACCGCACGGCAGCGGTGAAGGACATGACCGAGCTGCGCCTCGCAGCGAAGGCTGCCGGCCACGACGACATCTTCACGAGTGCGGCTTCGCCGGGTGTCGTGTCGTTGTTCTTCGGCAACGAGTACTACCCCACCCGCGAGGAATACCTGTTTGCAATCGCCGAGGCGATGCGCTTCGAGTACGAGGCGATTGCCGCCGCCGGCGCCGTCGTGCAGGTCGACTGCCCCGACCTCGCCATGGGTCGTCATTCGGCATATGCCAAGTTGTCGCTCGAGGAGTTCCGCGCAACCATCCGCACGAACATCGAGGCGCTCAACCATGCGGTGCGCAACATTCCCGCCGAGCTGTTGCGTATGCACTTGTGCTGGGGCAATTACCCCGGACCGCACCACCACGACGTGCCGATCGAGGACATCATCGACATCGTGTGGACGGCCAAACCGCAGACCGTTCTGTTCGAAGGAGCCAATCCGCGGCACTCGCACGAGTGGCGCAAGCTGAGGGAGCTCGGCGTGCCGAAGGACAAATTCATCTGCCCGGGCGTCATCGAGCCTCAGTCGAACTACATCGAGCACCCCGAACTTGTCGCGCAGCGTCTCGAGCACTGGGGCGAAGTGGTCGAACCCGATCGCTTGCTCGCCGGTGTCGACTGTGGCTTCTCCGTGCACGTCGGCACGACGACGATCGACCCCGACGTCGCATTTGCCAAGCTCGCCTCACTGGCACAAGGTGCCGAGCTCGCGGCCAAGCGTCTGTTTCGCTGAGCGGGACATCGCGTCGAACCATCTAGTACGTCGCTACTCGGTGCGCACCGCGCACTCCGCTTGAACACGACAAAAACAAAGGCGTCCGGCCCGCAGTGCGAGCCGGACGCCCCTGTTGGCGTTCTATGTCAGAACGTTCTCGTCAGCTATCGCCCTTGGGCTGGTACAGCATTCCGATGAACCATCCGTAGATGAGGTGCCAGATGAGGATGCCCGCGGGGAGCTTCCAGCCATCGGGACCCGAGAAGAGGAACAATCCGTACCCCTGCTCAGCCACGTAGGCGTAAGGAACCAGCAAGCCGGCGCTGATGATCGTCATGACCACGCCGTAGATGAGTCCTTTTGCCACGTGTCCCTTGGCGGGAATCGCCTTGTGGGCGAAGATGCCGAACAGCATCGCAAAGACGATGCCGTTGACGAAGTGCAGTGCCTGTCCCGAGAAGAACAACCAGCCGGCATTCGTGCCGGCAATCGTGAAGTCTTCGTTGAAGTACGAGCCCCAGCTCGGACCGTTGATACCCAGCGCAAGTGCGCCGTTGTACATCGGCCAGGGAAGTGTCGGAAGACCGACGGCCGGGAACACGTACCCGAAATAGGTACCGAGTTGGGTGGCGATGACACCGATGACGGCCAAGCCGCCGACGGGATGTCG
>JBIIDI010000138.1:0-4139 GCA_044238425.1 Ilumatobacteraceae bacterium | reverse complement strand
GCATGGTCGCGCTCGGATGGACGATGAGCTTCGTCGTCTTCGTCGTCACCGCCGCGTGGTCGAGCGACGATCTCTACCTGCGCGTGGAAATCGCCCTGCTGTCGAGTGCGGCGATGGCCTTCGTCTTTTTCGGACTGCGACTGCGCGGTTACTTGTTGCGCTTGGCTTCGAGATCGAGGTCGTGACGGACCATCATCTCCACGAGTGACGGGAAGTCGACCTCGCGTCGCCAGCCCAGCTTCGTCTGCGCCTTCGTCGGGTCACCGATGAGCAGGTCGACCTCGGCCGGACGGAAGAACCGCGGGTCCTGGCGCACGTAGGGTCGCCAGTCGCCGAGACCCGCAACGTTGAACGCCAACGCGAGGAACTCCTCGATCGAGTGCGTTTCGCCCGTGGCGACGACGTAGTCGTCGGCGACGTCCTGCTGGAGCATGAGCCACATCGCGTTGACGTAGTCGCCCGCGTAGCCCCAGTCGCGCTTCGCCTCGAGGTTGCCGAGGACGATCTCGTTCTGCAGACCGAGCTTGATGCGCGCAACGGCATTGGTGATCTTGCGCGTGACGAACTCGAGGCCGCGACGCGGACCCTCGTGGTTGAAGAGGATGCCCGAGCAGGCGAACATGCCGTACGACTCGCGGTAGTTCACCGTCATGTGGTGCCCGAACACCTTCGCCACGCCGTACGGCGAGCGCGGATGGAACGGGGTGAGTTCGGTCTGGGGAATCTCGCGGACCTTGCCGAACATCTCCGACGACGACGCCTGGTAGAAGCGGATGGGATTGTTCGTGGTGCCACCGACGAGTCGGATCGCCTCGAGCATGCGCAGCACACCGACGCCCGTGACGTTCGACGTGAGCTCGGCCTGGTTGAAGGACATCGCGACGAAGGAGATCGCGCCGAGGTTGTACACCTCGTTGGGCTTCGTGTGGTCGAGCGCCGACACGAGGCTCGAGAAGTCGGTGAGGTCGCCGCTGACGATCTCGACGTACGGGAACTCGGCGCGCAACTGGGCGATCTTCGGGTTGTTCTGCCCCTTCACGAGGCCGAACACCGTGTATCCCTTGCCGTGCAGCAACTCGGCGAGGTGCTGGCCGTCCTGTCCGGTGATACCGGTGATGAGCGCGACGGGCATGACGCATTGATGATAGTAGCCACCCTTGCTCGAACCCGAGACCGTCACGTGCGGTCGTTCGTACGCTGGTGCGGTGATTTGCGTTCTGGCCGGAGGCGTGGGGGCGGCACGCTTCGCACGCGGCCTGCGCGAGGTGCACGCACCGACCGACGTCACGCTCGTCGTGAACACCGCCGACGACGTCGTCGTGCACGGACTTCATGTGTCACCCGACGTCGACACCGTGACGTACACGCTCGCCGACGCGATCGACCCCGTTCGCGGCTGGGGGATGCGCGACGAGACGTGGCGCACGATGGAATCGCTGCGCCGCTACGCCGCCGTGAAGCCCGAAACGTCGGTGGCCGCGAACACGTGGTTCAATCTCGGCGACGTCGACCTGGCGACGCACCTGTACCGCACGGCGCGCCGCGCAGAGGGTGCAGGAGCCGACGTCGTTGCGGCCGAGGTTGCCCGCGCGTTCGGTGTCGCCGAACGCATCGTGCCGATGACGAACGACACCGTGAGTACGCGCGTGCGGCTCGCCGCCGACTGCGCAGCCGGCACCGCGGGAACCTGGATCGGATTCCAGGAGTACTTCGTGCGCCATCGCCACGACGTCGTCGTCGATGCCGTCGACTTCGTCGGAGCGGACGCGGCGCGTACCGACGCACCCGGAATCATCGCCGCGGCCAGCACCATCGTCATCGCGCCGTCGAACCCGCTCGTCTCGATCGGACCGATTCGCGCATTGGGCGGTGTCGATGAGGCACTCGCCGAGCGACGCGACGACGTCGTTGCCGTCTCCCCCATCGTCGGCGGCAAGGCACTGAAGGGGCCCGCCGATCGCATGCTGCGCGAGCTCGGCGCCGAACCGTCGGTCGTCGGAGTCGCGCGCATGTACGCACCGGTGTGCGGCACGCTCGTCATCGACGACGCCGACGCCGATCTCGTCGACGAGGTCCGCGCCGCCGGGATGCGGTGCGTCGTCACGAACACCGTCATGAGCGACGTCGCCGCCGCGGCACGGCTTGCGCGCACGACACTCTCCGCAGCGGGTTCCGCTCGGCAGGATGGTGCGTGATGGCACGGATACAGGTGTGGGGCGTCGAGGGATTTCCCGAGGTGCGACCAGGTGACAACCTCGGCGAACTCATCATCGCTGCGTGCGCCGGCGAGCCGAACGGCCCGCTCGCGACGGGCGACGTCCTCGTCGTCACGCAGAAGATCGTGAGCAAGGCGGAGGGTCGTCTCGTTCCGGTCGATCCCGACGATCCGCTCGACCACAAACGACTCGTCGAAGCCGAGGCGAAGCGGATCGTGCGCCGCCGCGGCGATCTCATCATCACCGAGACGGAGCACGGCTTCGTGTGCGCGAACAGCGGCGTCGACCTGTCGAACGTCGAGCACGGAACGGCCGCCCTCCTGCCGAAGGACTCCGACCGATCGGCGCGTCGCATCCGCGACATCGTGCGTGCACGAACCGGCTGCGAGGTGGGCGTCGTCGTCAGCGACACGTTCGGGCGTGCATGGCGCAAGGGTCTCACCGACGTTGCCATCGGCGTCGCGGGTGTCGCTGCGGTGCTCGACTTGCGCGGAACCCCCGACGCACTCGGCCGCACGATGAACGTCACCGAGGTGGCGATCGCCGACGAGGTCGCATCGGCCGCCGAACTCGTCATGGGCAAGGCGACGGGCATCCCCGTCGCGATCGTGCGCGGACTCGACCGGGCGTGGTTGCGCGAATCGAGCGTGGACGAACTCATCCGGCCGGCGGCCGAGGATCTCTTTCGCTAGACGCCCCGTCGCTACACGGAGTCGCTACGCGGAGTCGCTATTCGGGGGGCGCTACTTGACAGCGCTATTTGACAGCGTTATTTGACATCGTCCGGCACCGACGCAACGAGCGCGTCGACGACGTCGGCTCCGTCGGCAACGTCGTCGAGAACGACGCTGTCGGCGACGTGCGCACCCCGCCCGATGCGCGCCGCGGGCATGATGACGCTGTCGACGACGACGGCATCGTCGGCGACGACGCTGCCCGCGCCGACGATGGAGTTGACGATGCGCGCACTCGGAGACACGCGCGCCGTCGGGTGCACCGGATCGATCGGCGTGCCGCGTCGACCGTTGAGCAGATCGGCATTCGCCCGTCGGTACGTGTCGGGCCGACCGGCATCGAGCCAGTAGTCGTCGGTCGGATACGCGTACAGAGCGCCGCGCCCGGCGAGTTGCGGGAAGACGACGCGTTCGATCGACAGCGGCTCGTCACCGGGCATGAGCTCGAGCGTTTCCGGCTCGCATACGTAGGTGCCGGCGTTGACGTAGCGACTCGTCGTCGTTCCCGGCGGCGGCTTCTCGACGAATCCGAGCACCCGCGCGTTGTCGTCGGTTTCCACCACACCGAACTGAGACGGGTCATCGACGGGTGTGAGATGAATCGTGGCGAGCGCACCGGCCGCGCGGCGCGACTCGTGAAATGCGCGCAACGCGGCGAGGTCGAGTTCGGTGATGACGTCACCGTTGGCGACGAAGAACGTTTCGTTGCGCTCGTGCACACCCACCTGTCGCGCGGCGAAGCCGATTGCGCCGGCCGTGTCCAGCGGCCGATCCTCGATCGCGTAGTGAAGTTGCACGCCCGCACACTTCGCATCGGGGAACGCCTGCAGGAACGGCTCGGGCTTGAAGCCGAGGGCGAGCACCGCGTCGGTGACGCCGCCGCGGGCGAGACGACCCATGAGATCCTCGAGCAGCGAGCGATGCCCCACGGGCAGCAACGGCTTGGGAACGTGGTACGTCAACGGACGCAGGCGTGTACCGAAACCACCGACGAGAACGACGGCGAACATTGCGACGCCGGGTGACGGACTATTCGCCGGCGAGCAGCGGCGCGAGATCGGCCACTGCGGGCGGAACCTCGAGTTCGGTGCGCTCCGGCACGAATCCGATCGTCAGCGCCTGACCGTTGTCGGTGAGTCGCACGGACGACAATTCGGCGATCGACACCTTGCGCGTGTCGGCGGCATTC
>JBIIDI010000137.1:0-4151 GCA_044238425.1 Ilumatobacteraceae bacterium | reverse complement strand
GACGTCATCGATCCGGCGGAAACCCGCAAGGTCATCGCACGTAGCATCGAAATCGCATGGGGCGGTCGCCCCTTCGTCGCACGGAGGTACGCATGAGCGCTGCTGCAGGCAACGATCCCGATCTTTCCGTCGAGCACCGCGGTCGCGTCGCGATCGTCACGATGCTCGGTGAGAAGCGGTACAACGCCCAGCGCCGCACGTTCTGGAAGGCGCTGCGTGACGTTCTCGCGCAGGCCGAAGCCGACGCCAACGTGGCGGCAATCGTCATCACCGGCGAAGGGTTGAAGGCGTTTTCCGCCGGCGGCGACATCATCGGGTACAAGCAGCTGACGACGACCGACACGCGTCGCGACTTCATCATCGATTGCATGCGCACGTTCGAGGCCGTCGAGACGTGCACGAAGCCGATCATCGCCGCAGTCAACGGAGTCGCCGCCGGAGGTGGCTGCGAGCTCGCGTCGGCGTGCGACATCGTGCTCGCCGCTCCGAACGCGAAGTTCGCCGTTCCCGAGGCCAACCTCGGCCTCGTGCCGGGCTTCGGCGTCGGCCGTCTCGCCGACGTCGTCGGTGTCGGTTTTGCCCGCTACATGGTGCTCACCGGCGAATTCGTCGACGCGGCAACCGCCCTGCGCGTCGGACTCGTCCAGGAGATCGTCAACGACGGCCCGGTGCTCGACCGAGCGATTGCCCTCGCCGAGAAGATCGCAACGAAGGGGCCGCTCGCCGTGAGCGTCGGCAAGGCGATGGTCAATCGTGCGCTCGACTCGTCGTACCAGGCGGCCGTCGATGCGGTCGTCATGCTGCAGGGCACCAACGACGCCAACGAGGGCATCGTCGCCTTCGAAGAGCGCCGTCCGCCGCGTTTCACCCGGAGCTGACGATGACCGGCACGACAGCCCCGTCGTCGTTCGTCGCGCTCATGCGCCGCTACTGCCTCGATTACACGAACCGTCACGACGTCACCCAGGTGCCGGGCATCATGGAGCCCGATTACACGTTGCGCATGGGCCAGCACGTCCTGTCGGGCCGCGACGACATGTACGTTCCGGCGGCGAGCGCGCAGTTCCGCCAGTTCCCGGGCCTGTGCCTCACGGTGCACCAGATCGTGAGCAACGGTGAGCGACTCGCGATGCGATTCAGCGAACACGGTCGCAGTGCGAAGCACGCCAACCAGGCGGCGGCGTGGTCGGGCATCGGCTTGTACCACTGGAACGGTACGAAGCTGACGGCGAACGCCGTCGAACAGGATTACTACAGCCGCAAGTTGCAGCTCGACGGAGCTCCCACCGACCCGATCGAGCCGCCGGCCACCGCACCGTGGGACGTCGTCGACGTGGCGGGGAATCCGGGTGCCGAAGCAGTCGTGCGCACGCTGCTCGAATCGGGCGAGGCGCCGACGGTGTTGAACACCGACGATGCGTGGTTCCGCGCGAGCGCCCAGCCGCGGTTCACCGACGCGACGTACCGCGTCGACGACATCTTTTCGGCGGGTGACGACGTTGCCTTCCGTGTCGTCGTCGACGGCACGTACGCCGGCGGCCTACCCGAAGCCGAAGCGCACGTCGGCAAGCGCACGCAGCACTACTACGTCGGCGTTGCGTCGGTTGCCGACGGCACGGTGGCCGCCGGGCGGATCATCACCGATCGACTCGGCCTCGTGCGTCGCCTCGCCGGATAGCCGAACGATCGACGTCCGCATAGCGCGGAACCCCGATGAGCGTGAGCGTGCGCAGGATGTCGGCCTGCATGATGTCGAGCATCCGCTTCACGCCGGGCTGACCGTCGGCGGCGAGGGCGAAGAACCACGGCCGACCCGACAGTGACGCCGTCGCACCGAGTGCCTTCGCCTTCACGACGTCCTCACCGCGGCGCACGCCGCCGTCGATGAGCACCTCGGCGCGACCGTTCACCGCGTCGACGATTTCGGGCAGTACGGCAGCGGTTCCGGCCACCGAATCGAGCTGTCGACCGCCGTGGTTCGACACGTACACCGCGTCGGCGCCGCGGTTCACGCACTCGATCGCGTCGCGCGCGGAGAGGACGCCCTTCACCGCGAGCGGACCGTCCCACTTGCGGCGCAACCAGTCGAGCCGTTCCCACGTGACGGTGGGGTCGACGAGTTCGCGGCTCGTGTACTCGCCGACGGTGCTCGCATCGTCGCCCGCTGCAACACCGCGCAGGTTGCCGAAGGTGATCTCGTTGCCGGTGATGAAGTGCTGCAACCAACGGAAACGCCACATCGCATCGACGACGTTGCTCGGGCGGATGCGCGGCGGCAACGACATGCCGTTGACGAGGTCGCGTTCGCGCTTGCCGACGGCCGGAACGTCGATGGTGAGCACGAGCGCCTTGCAACCGGTTGCCTTTGCGCGATCGATGAGGGAAAGCACGACCTCCTCGCTCTTCCACAGGTACAGCTGGAACCACAACTTGCACGAGGGAGCGGCAGCGGCGATCTCCTCGAGCGAGTACGCCGATCCGGTGCTGATGCAGAAGATGGTGTCCATCTCCGCGGCGGCGCGGGCGACGGCAAGCTCGCCTTCCTTGTGCACGACCGATGCGAGACCGGCCGGTGCGAGGAGGTAGGGCATCGACACCTTTTCGCCGAGCACCGTCGTGGCGATTTCCTTGCGCGACACGTCGCTCATCCACCGCGGGTCGAAGGTGACGTCGGAGAACGAGTCACGGTTGGCACGCAGGCTGATCTCGCCGTCGGCACCGCCGTCGACGAAGTCGAAGACCATCTTCGGCACGCGGCGCTTCGCCACCGTGCGGAAGTCCTCGAAGGTGTTGTATTTCGGCATCGCCGTCCGGGTGAACAGCATTCGCAGGTTGCTCATCGGCTGATTTCCTCCCTGATGTCGGCGTCGAGACTTTCGACGACGTTCGTGACGAACCGCAGGCGCGGCAGGTCGAGACCGTGGCGGTCGGCGATGTGCAGCAGATCGCTGAACACCGCACCGACCTCGGTGGGGCGACGGCGGTCGATCGATTGCAGGATCGAGACGCGCACCTGCGTCTGGCCGGTGGACACGAGTCGTGCGGCGAGGTCGCGCAACACGTTCAACGCCTCGTCACGCGGCAGGCCGACGAGATATCCGGCTTGCAGCGGCCCGGGCAGGTCGACGAGCTCGACACCCTCGGCGCGGGCGATCGACGCGGCTTCGTACACGAGATCGAGAAATGCCGCGCGGTTGCCGGGCAGCTCGAAGATGCGGTGGTAAAACATCCGCGTCAACGCCGACATTCCCATCGCCGCGGCGGCGAGCACGGCCT
Organism: Ilumatobacteraceae bacterium; assembly: GCA_044238425.1. GTDB lineage: Bacteria > Actinomycetota > Acidimicrobiia > Acidimicrobiales > Ilumatobacteraceae > F1-60-MAGs027. The sequence continues at coordinate 875 of JBIIDI010000137.1, read as the reverse complement.
TCGACCAGATGACCGACATGATGTCGTCGCGCACGACGAAGTCGGGGCCTCCGAAGTTCGTCGCCAGCAACTCGGCCGCTGTGAGCGCTGCGTCGCGCCGACTGCCGGTTGCCGGTCCGAGATACGTTGCGCCGTCGAAGGTGTGCGACACGACACCGGGCTCGAGGAGAGTGCCGCCGACCATCGACACGCAAGCCAGACCGACGTCGCCGAAGCGGCGCACGAGCGGTTCGGCCTGGCGCGCGCCGTTCTGGATGGAAAACGCAGCGGTGAGATTCCGCGGGCGGGCAAGGAATCCGTCGAGCAGCTCGTCGGTGTCGGGTGCCTTGCTCGCCAGACACAGATAGTCGCACGATTCAACGGCCGCCGGATCGCTCGTTGCGCGCATCGTCACCGTGCGGCGGGTGCCGTCGCGACCGACGACGACGAGACCGTCGCGGTTCACCGCATCGGCATGCGCCTGTCGCGCAACGATCGTGACGTCATTGCCCGCTTCGGCGGCCCACGCGGCGTACACCGAGCCGAGCGCGCCGGCACCGAGCACCGTGACGTGAGCACCGGCCATGTCGTTCCCCCCGAACGTGTCAGCGCGGACGGGTGCGATCGAGAGTCGTCTCGTCGAGCCCGCCCAACTTGTACTTTTCTACACGGTTCGTCGAGGTGCGGGGAAGGTCGTCGACAAACCGCAGGTAGCGCGGCACCGCGAAGCGGGGGAGGTGCTCGTCGCAGTGGCGCCAAATCGCCTCCGCATCGGGGTCGGCTCCGGGTTCCATCTGCACGACGACGAGAATCTCCTCCTCGCCGATCTCCGACGGGACGCCGATGGCGGCCGACTCGTGGACACCGGGGATGTCGTTGATGACGAGTTCGACCTC
>JBIIDI010000136.1:0-4169 GCA_044238425.1 Ilumatobacteraceae bacterium | reverse complement strand
ACCCGCGCACGACTTCGCGACCGTTGCGCACGCCGACGAGCTCGGCGACACCGTCACCGGAGGCAACGACGCGTGCGAGGACGTCGCGTACCGAAGTGAGACGCTTCCACCGACCCGTGTGGAACGCGCCGAAGGACGTGTCGAAGGACAGCACGGCACCCGCCCCGAGATGCGCACCTCGGTCGTCGATCCGCACGTCGCCCGACGAACGGACGTACAGCTCGGGCTCCGACTCGGTGGGGGGCGCGACGAGGGAGCGCTGGAGACAGGAGGTCATCAGCCGAGCGGATCCACGACGAACGACGGCGGCGTCGCATCGGCCGCGAACGCCGCACGCGAGACGTCGGCGACGTTCAAAGCCTCGTGGATGGTGACGTCCATGTCGAGGTAACGATAGGTGCCGAGACGACCGAGGAACGTGACGCCGCGCTGCTCGCGCGCGAGCGAGACGTAGCGCAGCAACTGCTCCTTTTCCTTGACGAGTCGGATGGGATAGTAGGGAACGTCGTCGGGTCCGCACGTTCGGCTGTACTCGCGGTAGATGACGCTCGCGTCGTGCGACTCCCACGGAGCGAAGTGTTTGTGCTCGGTGATCCTCGTGTACGGCACGTCGGCGTCGCAGTAGTTGACGACCGGGCAGCCCTGGAAGTCACCGGCAACGACCTCGGCATCGAAGTCGAGCGTGCGGTAACCGAGTCGACCGTGCTCGTGATCGAAGAAGGCGTCGATCGGCCCGCTCCAAAAGGTGTGATCGAACGACGACATCTGCGCACGCGTGAACGGCGTGGAGAGGTGCACGGTGACGTTCGGATGGTCGAGGATCGATGCGACGATCGGTGTGTAGCCGTCGACCGGGATGCCCTGGTACGGATGGTTGAAGTACGAATCGTCGGCGGTGAACCGCAACGGCAGTCGGGCGAGCACGCTCGCCGGCAGTTCGCTCGGGTCGACACCCCACTGCTTGCGCGTGTAGCCCTCGAAGAACGCGGCGTACAGCTCGGGCCCCATGAATCGCAGTCCCTGGTCGCGGAACGACACCGGGTTCGTGATCGTCGCATCGGCCTTGGCGGCGATGAACTCCTCGGCCTCCGCGGGCGTGAAGTTCGTGCCGAAGAAATCGTTGATGAGCGTGAGGTTCATCGGCAGGCGGTACATCCGCCCTCCGGACATGGCCCGCACGGTGTGGCGATAGGGCTTCATCTCCGTCCAGCGCCGGATGTAGTCCCACACCCGTTCGTGCTGGGTGTGGAAGATGTGCGGCCCGTAGACGTGAACCATCACCCCGGTGTCGTGGCGCACGGTGTGGCAGTTGCCGGCGACGTGGTCACGGACGTCGAATACGTCGACGCGATGTCCGTCCTCGGCGAGCTCGCGGGCGACGACCGCGCCGGAAAACCCCGCCCCGACGACGGCTGCGTGGATCGGCACGCAATCAGTCTAGAAACGGGCGGGTCCGCGGCCCGTCACGCTGCGGGAACGATCGCGCGATCGAGTTGCGGCGTTCAGTGCGACAGCCACGGCGCGCATGCACCGTCGAGGTCGCGCACCTGGATGCGCTCCCGGTTGTCGTACGTCACGACGTTGTTCGGATCGCGCTGCAACTTGAACGTGCGGAACGTCATCTCCGTCGTGTCGATCGACAGGATGCGACCGATGAGCGAATCGCCGAGATCGAGCAGCAACTTGATCGCCTCGAGCGCCTGGATCGAACCGACGATGCCGGGCAGCACGCCGAGAACGCCGGCTTCGGCGCAACTCGGTGCGAGCTCGGCCGGCGGCGGTTCGGGAACCATGTCGCGGTACGTCGGCCCGCGCAGCGGATGGAACACGCTCACCATTCCTTCGAACCGGAATATCGAGCCGTGCACCACCGGGATGCCGAGCTTCACGCTCGCATCGTTGAGCAGGTACCGGGACGGGAAGTTGTCGGCGCCGTCGATGATGACGTCGTAGCCGGAGATGATGTCGATGATGTTGCTCGCCGCGAGTCGGGTGTCGTACGTGACGACGTTGACGTCGGGATTGAGCATCGTCAGCGTCTTCTTCGCGGAATCGACTTTGCGGTCACCGACGCGATCGATGTTGTGGAGAATCTGGCGCTGCAGGTTGCTCGCATCGACTTCGTCCATGTCGACGATGCCGAGCGTGCCGACGCCGGCCGCCGCGAGATAGAGAGCCGCCGGCGAACCGAGACCACCGGCACCGAGCAAGAGCACCTTGCTCGACAACAACTTCGCCTGACCGCCGACGCCGACTTCGGGCAACAACAAATGGCGCTGATAACGATTCTTCTGCTCGGCCGACAACTGGACCGGCGTCACCCACGCACGACCTTCGTCCTTCCACTTGCCGAAACCGCCGGCCATGCTCACGACGTTCGTGTACCCGAGATCCTGCAGGGTCTTCGTTGCGAAAGCGCTGCGCACTCCCCCCGCGCAGTACACGACGACGGGAGTCGACTTGTCGACGATGCGCGTCTCGATCTGCGCCTCGAGGTGACCGCGGGGAATGTGGATGGCACCGGCGAGCGCACCCTGTTCGAATTCGTCGGGTTCGCGCACGTCGAGAACGCTCAGCGGCTCCTTCGCGAGACGAGCCTCGACCTCGACGGTCTCCACTTCGGTGATCCGGCGCTTCGCGTCGGCAAGAAGGTCGCGGAATGACGGCATGGCAAAAGCCTACCTATCTGGTCGGGTTTTCACTCCCCCCGCTCAGACTCCGCACATCGCCGGAACGATGAACTCGATGTCGCCGCGAATGACCTCGTCGGCGAGGTGGTCCATGTCCGTCTCGGAGCCGTTGATGATGACAACCCGCGCCCCGGCGTCGCGCGCCCGGGGAATGCAGTTCGCCACGGGGTACACCGACAGCGTCGTGCCGATGGCGACGAACAGATCGCACTCCTGGGCAGCAGTCATCGCCGCGTCAATGACGTCACCGTCGAGCGATTCTCCGAAGAGGATCGTGTCGCTCTTCAGGATGCCGCCGCACGACTCGCAGCGCGGATCGGGCGTCGCCGCGGTGACCCGGGTGAGAACGTCGCGCATGTCGCGCCGTTCGCTGCACGACCAGCAGCGCGCGCGCAGGATCGATCCGTGCACCTCGTGGACGATTGCCGGCGAGTGTCCGGCGGCGAGATGCAGACCGTCGACGTTCTGCGTGATCATCGCCCGCAGCTGACCCCGCTCCTCGAGGCGCACGAGTGCACGGTGGGCGCGCGTGGGTTGCGAAGCGCGAGCGAACCACGCAAGACGACCCTCCCACGCGGCGCGACGCACGTCTTCGTCGGCGAGATAGTGACGCAGCGTCGACGACTTCTCCGCGGCGGGATTCTTCGTCCACACGCCGTTCGGACCGCGAAAATCCGGAATTCCCGCCGCGGTGGAGATGCCGGCGCCGGTGAGAACGGTGACCCGGCGCGCGGCGGCGAGGACGACCTCGGTCCGCGTGAGGGCGTTCGTGTCGTCGAGAGCCACGGTGGCACCAGTGTGCCACCCGCTACGGCGCGATCGATTGCACCTCGCGGCGGTAATCGGTGAATGCGACGGCGAACGCCGTCGCCAGATCGCTCGGAATGTACGTGTCAACGTCGTTCGCCGCGGCGAGCACGTCGGCGGCACGACCGTGAATCCACACTCCCGCCACCGACGCATCGAACGGATCCATTCCACGTGCGAGCAGTCCCCCGACGAGACCGCTGAGCACGTCACCGCTCCCCGCTTTCGCGAGACCGGCGTTGCCCGTCGGAGACTGCCAGGTTCGACCGCTCGGTGCAGCAACGAGAGTGTGCGCACCCTTCAACACGACGACGGCGCCGGTGCGTCGCACGAGCGCGTCGAGCGCAGTTGCGCGATCCTCGTGGACGGTTTCCCGCGCAATGCCGAGCAGTCGCGCCGCTTCACCTTCGTGCGGCGTGAGTACGACACCGTCACCGAGGCGGGAAAGCAACTCGGGACTGCGGCTGAGGCCGTTCAACGCGTCGGCATCCAACAGCAGCGGAGCGTTGCGGCGCGCGTCGAGCACTCCGCCGAGCCACTCGTGCGCTGCGTCGCCGACACCCGGTCCGACGACGACTGCCGTCGCCCGGGTGATCGCCGTGGCGATGACCGGGAGATCGTCGGCGTCGATGCGACGCTTCGTCGCGTCACCGCACGGATGGGTGAGTGCGG
>JBIIDI010000135.1:0-4175 GCA_044238425.1 Ilumatobacteraceae bacterium | reverse complement strand
CCGGTGGCCTGGGCGAGGTCGCCGACGACCGTCATCGCACCGTTCAACGAACGTCGCGCCACCATGCGCAGTTGCATCGGGGTGAGATCCTGCGCCTCGTCGACGATGATGTGCCCGAACGTGGCGATGTCGTCGGCTTCGTCGAGCACGCCGCCGCGGCGCGGACGCGGACCGAGCAGGTCGCGTGCCTCGTCGAGCAGCGCAACGTCGGCATCGGAGAAGATGGCCGCGGCGAGTGACTCGGCGCGGGGCCGGTGCAGCGACAGCGCATCCGATTCGTCGAGGATGCCCTCGGACGCCGAACGCAGGAGCGCCTTCGAACCGAAGAGATCGTGCAGCAACTCCGCGGGTGCAAGCGACGGCCAGATGCGGAACATCAACGCCCGGAACTCGGGGATCTGGCGCAACCCGTCACGCGCCTCGGCGAGATCGAACGTGCCGTCACCGACCTTGCCCATCATCGTCGCGATGACTTCGCCCTCGACCGCACGGCACAACGAATTGTGCCGACCGCCGCGACGTCGCGCCTGCCGGATGATCCGTGCCGATTCCTGCGGAGTGAGGCGCAGGCGCATCGCACCGAACGGAATGATCACCTCTTCGCGAATCGGTCGCTGTCGGTCGGCGATGGCGCGCTCGAGCACCTTCACCATGCGCGCATCGGCCTTCACGCGACGGGCGCGTTCGTCGTCGTGCGCGCCGAACGAAATGCCGGGGACGAGATCGGCGAGCACCACTTGTTCGATCCCCGACTCACCGAGAGACGGCAGCACGCGCTCGATGTAGCGCAGAAAGACCCGGTTCGGACCGACGACGAGAACGCCCTGGTCCTCGAGCGGGAAACGATGCGTGTACAAGAGGTATGCGGCGCGGTGCAGGGCGACGACCGTCTTCCCGGTACCGGGGCCTCCTTGCACGACGAGCACTCCGCGGTGCGGGGCGCGAATGATCTCGTCCTGCTCCGCCTGGATCGTGGCGACGATGTCACCCAGCTGTCCGCTGCGACCTTTGCCGAGCGCGGCGAGCAGAGTGCCGTAACCGCGCAACGTCGGTGCGTCCGACACCGCATCGTCACCGGCGATGCCGAGTCGACCGTCGCCGAACGATTCATCCTCGATCGCGATCAGGCGCGGACCGTCGACCATGAAGTGGCGACGGCGCACGAGACCCATCGGCTCACGACCGGTTGCCCGATAGAAGGGCTCGGCGATCGGAGCACGCCAGTCGACGACGACGGGATTGGCATCCCGATCGGCCACCGCAAGGCGGCCGATATGAAACGCCTCGGGGTGGCGCTCTGCGCCGTTTGTTGATGCTTCTGCAACGGGGTCGAGATCAATGTCGGAATGGCGGTCGATGCGCCCGAATACGAGTGCCGCATCACCGATGTCGAGGTGATTGAGTCGGGCGACGACTTTTTCGTCGAAGTAGTTGCGCTCGTAGCGCTCCTGGAACGTTCCTCCCATTTGGGCCTCGGTGAGGTCACGGATGCGCAAGGTGCTTGCACGTGCGTCCTCGAGGCAGGCGTAGGCCCGCTCGATGTGCGCCTGTTCGGCCGCAAAGTCGGGATGCTCGGTCATGCCAGGGTCAGTTCACAGTCAGCACGGGGTCATTTCGGGGTCTAGCAAGGCTACCGACGTACGACGCCGCGGCGACGGCGCGCCTGACGTACGTACTTCGTCGCAGAAATGGAACTGCGGCCGCGGCGTAGTGCATTATGAGCGTTGGTTCCGAGACGTGCGGTTGCAGCCGCACGGTCGACATTCATCACCGACGTGCAACGGAGGCACGGATGTTCCCGGAACCCGACTCATTGCGTCCGCTGACGAGCGGCATGCGCACACATCGCCATCGCACGATGCATCTGCGACCGCCCGACGCCGAGCCGACGAACTGCACCACCCCGCGGCGCGTGACGACCATTCGCGCTGTCGGCGCAGGTCTCGTGCTCGCTGCGTGCGCCGCGCCAACCGACGATGCCCGTCTCACGCTCATGACGACACCGCCAATTCAGTCAACGCAGTCGGCACACTCGCTCACCGAATCCGCCGCTCCATCGCCGCTGTCGGCACGCGGCGACGCGACGTCGTCGTCAACGCCCGACGTCTCCATATCAGATGCGTTCGCCGTTCTCGTTCGGCGACGCGTGGAGTGTCTGACGAACCCGCAGCGATGCGACGTCGCCGATTTCACGGCACCCGGGTCGAGCGAGGCCCGACGAATGGGCGACACCGTCGCCCGGTTCCGCCGCGAGGGACTGCGGTTGTCGCCGCGGCAGGGCAGACTCGAGCTCACCGTCAACGCCGTCACCCTCGATCCCGTATCGGGGGACGTCGTCGTCGATTCGTGCGAGCGCGATTCCCACGTACTCGTTGACGCGCGCTTCACCGCGCTCGGTGAAATCATCGTCAACGAATCCGTCGTCACGACCCGCGCGCGCTGGTACCTCGTCGACATGGCAAAACCAGCGGCCGAAACGCGCGACGTTGGCGATCGACAACCGCGGTGGCGGGTCGGTCGCGTCGACATCGTTGCCCGTCGCCATGGAGGTGTGCCGTGCTCGCAGCTGTGATCTTCGCTTCGCTCGTCGCCGTCGCCGGCTACGTGCATCCGGGCGGTGCCGCATTCGGCGACGTCAGCGGCGATGCGATCGTCGCCGGTGTCTACGTCGACGACACCGACGCCGTGACGACGTGCGAGTGGTCGCCCGCATTCCCCCGTGATGCGCACGGACCGAGCGCCGACGAAGTCGTGCGCCGGATCGGGTCGCGCACGTACGTGCTCTACGAATGCAACTGTGACGGTGACGTCACCATGCACTGGATCCCCGACGTCGATGCCGACGAACTGGCCGATCATGCTGCGCAGACACTGTCGCGCCGGGTGCCGTCGCCGATCGTCGCCATGGCACCGCCTCCGCACGCCGGAGTCGTGCACACGACGTCGTGGTTCTGGGTGTCGCCCGGCTGGTGGACACCCGTGTCGGTCACCGCAATGATTCCGACTCCCCGAGGTCCGCTCGGAGTGACGACCACGGCAACTCCGACGACGCTGTAGTTCGATCCCGGTGACGGCTCACCGGAGGTGTCGTGCCGCGGCCCCGGAGTTCCCTACGTCGAACTGCTGCACGACGTTCTCCCGAGACAGTGCACGCACACGTGGTCGCGTCCGTCAATCGTCACCGGCGGACGCTTTGCATCGCGCATGTCCGTCGTGTGGAAGGTGAGCTGGCGGGCGACGACGGGTGCGTCGGGAACCCTGCCCGACATCACGACGTCGCTGGGGGTTCCGACGACCGTCGACGAACTCCAGGCAGTAGCGCGGCGCACCGGATAGCGACGGCGATGTTCTTCAACCGGCAATGTCGGCGACGACCGCGTCGGTGACGGCAACGAGGGCGTCCGGTCCGAGCTCGACGTCCCACCCGCGACGTCCGGCGCTGACGAACACCGTGTCGTGGTTGCGCACCGTCTCGTCGACGACGGTCGTCAGGCGTCGCTTCTGGCCGAACGGACTGATCCCACCGACGACGTAACCCGTCATCCGCTGGGCATCGGGGGCAGGGGCCATCACCGCCGTACGTGCTCCGAGAACCCGGGCGATCTTGCGCAACGAGAGGTTGCCCGACGACGGAACGACCGCGACGACGAACCGCTCGTCGGCTTTCACGACAAGGGTTTTGAACACCCTGACTTCGTCCACCCCGAGCGCGAGAGCCGCCGCTTTGGCGTATCCGACGTCGGCCGCATCAGCCGGGACGTCGTCCTCGAAGTGGTGCACCCGGTGCTCGACTCCCGCCTCGTGCAACGCCCGTAGTGCGGGGGTCGAACCGGCCACGGCGAAAACTCTGCCAGATTTCGATACTTCGGTGAAATGTCGTTGTAGCATCATTCCTGCGCTTCGGCGCTTTTCAATAACGCAATTCAGAAACGAGCAAGCAATGGCTACCGGTACCGTCAAGTTCTTCAACGATGAGAAGGGCTACGGATTCATTTCTCGCCCCGATGGAGCGGACGTGTTCGTCCACTTCTCGAACATCGAGGGCACGGGTCGTCGCACCCTCCTTGCAGGCCAGAACGTCGAGTTCGAACTCGGCCAGGGTCGCAAGGGCGTCGAAGCGCACAACGTTCGCGTCGTCGCCTAGTCGATTCGCGGGCAACGTCCCGCCGTACACG
>JBIIDI010000031.1:0-14687 GCA_044238425.1 Ilumatobacteraceae bacterium | reverse complement strand
GTCGTCGCAGACGAGAAACACCGTCGAGTCCTCGCCGTGCTCCGCTTCGATGAGCAGGTCGAGTGCCGCACGGCGCGCATCGGTGTCGCGCGAGGCGATGAGCATGCTCTCCGTCGGACCGAGCACCATCATCGTGGCGATCCCGTGGCGCTGCATTTCGACCTGAGCGATCGTCACGGCCGGGGATCCCGGTCCGACGATCTTGCGTACGGAGGGAATGGTGGGCGTACCGAAACCGAGTGCGGCGATTCCGGCGGGACCGTTGGCGCGGAACACGTCGGTGATGCCGAGCATCCGCGCGACGACGAGGACGGCGGGATCGACGGCTCCGTCGCCGTTCGGCAGCGGTGGCACGAGCACCGAGATGCGTCCGACACCCGCGACGACGGCGGGAACGGCGAGTTGGTAGGCGACCGACGGATAACTCGCCTTGCCTCCGGGCACGAACAAGCCGACCGAATCGATGGCCGACACCTTTTCGCCGACGGTGGCGCCCGGTTCGATCGTCATCGACCAGTCGCCGTGCCGTGCGAGGACCGCTTCGTTGAAGCGTTGGACGTGGTCGATGGCATCGGAGAGAGCGGCGTCAAGAGCCGGATCGACGCGCGCTGCTGCAATCTCGTCGTCGCTCACCCGCAGACGTTCGGCACCGCCGAGATCGATGCCGTCGAAGCGTCGCGTCGCGTCGAGCACGGCGTCGTCGCCGTGCTTCTGCACGTCGTCGACGAGGGCGACGACGTCGCGGCGAAGGGCGTCGTTGACGACGTCGCGCAGACCACGATCGGTGATGGTGCGACGCACGTCGTTGCCGGCGCTCGCCCAGTGCACGCGACGCATCACCGCACTCATACGAATGAAACTAGCGATGCGATGTGCTCGTGCGACGGGTAGCGTTGTTCCACGTCCCTCATCTATAGGAGCGTCAATGCCCGTCACCGTCGTCGTGGGTACCCAGTGGGGGGATGAGGGCAAGGCCAAGGTCATCGATTTGCTGGCCCGTTCGCACGACGCGGTCGTTCGCTACCAGGGTGGTCACAACGCCGGACACACCGTCGTCGTCGGCTCCGAGCGCTACGCGCTGCAGCTCGTGCCGAGCGGCGTGCTGTACGACCACGTCGTTCCCGTCATCGGCAACGGTGTGGTCGTCGATCCCGTCACCCTCTTCGAGGAAATCGACCGCCTCGAGTCGCGCGGCGTGTCGTGCTCCCGTTTGAAGGTGTCTTCACTCGCGCACCTCATCTTCCCGTGGCACCAGCGCCACGATGCGCTGGCCGAGTCGTCGCGCGGCGAGGCGAAGATTGGCACCACGCTGAAGGGCATCGGACCCGCGTACGCGGACAAGGCGCAACGTGTCGGAGTCCGTGCGGCCGCCGTGCGCGACGCCGACGACTTCCGTCGCACCGTGCGCGAGCGTGCCGAGTGGGAAAGTGCGCGACTCGTCGCACTCGGTGCCGAGCCGCTCGACGTCGCATCCATCGTCGAGACGTTCGCCGCACTCGGTCGCCGCCTCGTTCCGTATCTCGCCGACACCGTGAATCTCCTCCACGACATGCTCGATGCGCGCCGTCCGATCCTCCTCGAGGGCGCCCAGGCGACGTTCCTCGATCTCGACCACGGCACGTACCCGTACGTCACGTCGAGCAGCCCGACGGCGGGCGGTGCGTGCACCGGATCGGGTATCGGACCGCGCCACATCGATCGCGTCGTCGGGATTGCCAAGGCGTACACGACGCGCGTTGGCAGCGGACCGTTCCCCACCGAGGTGTTCGGAGATGTGGGTGATCGCATCGTCGAGATCGGCGCCGAGTTCGGCACGGTGACGGGTCGTCGCCGCCGTCCCGGGTGGTTGGATCTCGTCATGTTGCGCCACGCCGTGCGGGTGAATTCACTCACCGACATCGCACTCACGAAACTCGACGTCCTCGACGATTTCGACACGATCCGGGTGTGCACCGGTTACCGCCTCGACGGAAAGGAACTTGACGGCTATCCCGATGACGCGCGCATCCTCGACAAGGTCGAGTGCGTGTGGGACGAACTGCCGGGATGGCGAACGGCGCTGCGTCACTGCCGAAAAGATTCCGATCTGCCCGCTGCGGCGCGACGTCTGCTCGAGGTCGTCGAACGTCACGTCGGCGTTCCCGTGTCGATCGTCGGCGTCGGACCGGAGCGTGACGATTGCGTGGTGCGGTCGTGATCGATCGCTACTCGACAGCTGAAATCACCGCGATTTTCTCCGACGCGGCACGATTCGCCCGGTACCTCGACGTCGAGTTGCATGCACTCGACGCACAGGTACTTGTCGGTGCGGTTCCCGCCGACGCGGCACGCGAGTGCCGCCAACGTGCACCGCGCGTCGATGCCGAATTCGTGTCGGCCGTTGTCGAGCACGAGGAAGTGACGAATCACGACGTCGCCGCGTTCGTCGACGTTCTGCAGGAAAGAATCGGCATGCCGCACGGTGCGTGGTTGCACCACGGTCTCACGAGCAGCGATGTCGTTGACACGGCATGGTGCTCGATGCTGCGCGACGCCTGCGACGTCATCGATGCGGCACTCGGGGAACTTTTCGCCGTTGCATCGGATCTCGCACGCACGCACCGCGACACCGTCATGGTCGGTCGTACGCACGGCATCCATGCCGAGCCGACGACGTTCGGCGCGAAGGTCGCGTTGTGGGCGTTGCAGGTCGATCGTGATCGGGCGCGTCTGCGTTCAGCACGCGACGGCGTCTCGGTATGCAAGCTGTCGGGCGCCGTCGGCACGTATTCCAACGTCGATCCACGCGTCGAGGCACACGTCGCAGCGGCAATGGGATTGCGTGCCGTACCGGCGACGCAGGTGATCGCCCGCGACCGTCACGCCGAGTTCCTGTGGGCATGCGCGAGCATCGGGACCACCGTCGAGAGCATCGCCGTCGAGCTGCGCCATCTCCAGCGCACGGAAGTCGACGAGGTGCGCGAGGGATTCGGTCGCGGACAGAAGGGTTCGTCGGCGATGCCGCACAAGCGCAACCCGATCTCCGCCGAGACGCTCACCGGCCTGTCGCGGGTGTTGCGGTCGAATCTGCAGGCGGGTCTCGGCAACGTCGCCTTGTGGCACGAGCGCGACATCACGCATTCCTCGGCCGAGCGGATCGTCCTTCCCGACTCGGCGCATCTCGCGCACTACGTCGTGCGCCGACTCACCCGTCTCTTGTCCGGTCTCGAGGTGCGCGCCGAACGGATGCTCGCGAACGTCGGTCTCACCCGCGGACTCGTGTTTTCGCAGTCGGTGCTCCTTGCGCTCGTCGAAGCGGGGATGTCGCGCGACGATGCGTACCGCACGGTGCAGGAACTCGCGCAGGAGGTGTCCGCTCGCGGCGGCTCGAACGGCGACGACTTCCGCACGATCGTTGCCGGCGACTCCCGTGTTCGTGGTGCGTTGTCCGACGAGCGCATCGCCGCGGCGTTCGACCTCGCCCGCGTCGTGCGTCACGCAGGGCGGGCCGTCGATGCGCTCGATGGAGCTGCGGGCGGACCGGCGTCGTGACGACGCTTCCCGAACTCGACGTGCGTCGTGAGGCGTTGCGCCGACACGTCCTTGCCCACTCGCTGAAGTCGGGGAACTTCACCCTAAAATCGGGACGCGCCAGCACGTGGTTCCTTGATACGAAGCAGACCGCGTGTCGCAGCGAGGGAATCCAGCTCGTCGCCGACGTCGCCTTGTCGCTGTTGCCCGGTGACATCGACGCGATCGGTGGTCTCACGATGGGGGCGGATCCGGTCGCCTTCGGTGTCGCCGCACTCGCCGGTGCACGCGGACGTCAACTGCGCAGTTTCAGCGTGCGCAAAGAAGCAAAGGATCACGGCATCACCGGACGCATCGCTGGGGCATTGCGCGAAGGTGATCGAGTCGCGATCGTCGAGGACACGGTGACGCGCGGTACGTCGATCTTCGAGGCAGTCGAGGTCGTGCGCGCATTCGGCGCGCATCCGGTGTTCATCACCGTCATCGTCGATCGCGGTGGAACGTGTGCAGCGATGGCGCGTGACGCGGGTATCGCCTACGAACCGATGCTCACCGCACCCGATCTCGGGTACGCGTTCGGTTCGTAAGCCGGTTTCCAGACCAGCTCGTCTTTCCGTTCGTACGTTGTGGTCGGGACCGGCGTCGATCCGGTGACCCCGCGCTTTTCAGGCGCGTGCTCTGCCAACTGAGCTACCCGACCTTGTGTCGGTGTTGCCACCGACGCTGCGGTCCCGACGGGATTTGAACCCGCGACCTCCGGCTTGACAGGCCGGCGTGAACTCCAAACTTCACCACGGGACCAGACTCGAAAACTCGAAACTGATCTTTTGCACCCCCAACGGGATTCGAACCCGTGCCGCCACCTTGAAAGGGTGGTGTCCTAGGCCACTAGACGATGGGGGCAGGAATTCGTGCCCTTGGAAGAGCAAGTGGACTCTATCAGCGTCCCGTCGGCTCGCTACCGAGAACGTCGAGCGTGTGGCCGAGCGCCCAGCCGAGGAAGGCGTACAGCCGTCGGTGATCTCCCATGCCGTCGGCATCGCGGTCGTCCTCTTCTTCATCGTGTGCATCGTCATCGGAGACGTCGAGGATCGTGCCGAGAACGAGGCGTGTCGCGTTGAGCGAGCGCATGAGTGCCTCGACGTCGTCGACGCGGAGTTCGTCGTGACGTCCGAGGATCGAGATCGTGGTCTCGAGGGCGGCGAGATGCGATGCCGCGAGCTCGCCGTGCATGAGACGCCGGAACTCCTCGTCGGCAACGGGATCGGCGTGGTACGCCACGGGGAAGAGTCGGGTGAGATGGCCGCCCGAGCCACCGGTGATCTCGTCGCGCAGTTCACCGAGCACCGTCGTGAGCACGGAGCGACTCGTGTCGTCGAGCACGATGCGGTACGCGTCACCGGTGCGTTCAATCACGCGTCGTCCTTTTGCATCGTCGCCCACAAGCCGTGCTCGTGCAGCCGGTGGACGTCGAACTCGGCGCGTTCGCGGGAGCCGTTCGACACGACCGCACGACCTTTTTCGTGGACGTCGAGCATGAGTGCCGTCGCCTTCTCCAACGAATAGCCGAACAGTTTCTGGAACACCCACGTGACGTAGGACATGAGGTTGATCGGGTCGTTCCACACGATGACGACCCACGGTGAGTCGTGCGACGCCGACGTATCCGTTGTCGTCGTGTCCGCAGGCAGGGTGTCGGTGCGATTCGTGAACGTGTGTGCTGCGACCACGGCTCCATTGTGCCGTCGGGGCCCTCGTAGCCTTTCGGCGTGATGCTCGGCCGCCGCCCGTTGGTTCCTTCGCGGCTGGGCCGACGAACCTTCACCCACACGGGAACGGGCGCTCCCCGTTCGCGCATCGGCGCCTACGTCGCGCTGACGAAGCCGCGGATCATCGAGCTGCTTCTCATCACGACGGTTCCGACGATGGTGCTCGCCGCCGGCGAGTGGCCGTCGACGTGGCTCGTCGTGTGGACCGTCGTCGGCGGTGCACTCGCCGCTGGCGGAGCCAACGCGCTGAACATGTTCGTCGACCGCGACATCGACGCGCTCATGGAGCGCACGCGACACCGACCGTTGGTCACCGGCATGGTGAGTCCGCGCGCGGCGTTCGTCTTCGCCGTTGCACTCGAAGTCGCCGCGTTCGTCGTGCTGTGGACGACGTCGAACCTCCTCGCGGCATGTCTGGCGTTGTCGGCGACCGCCTTCTACATCGGCATCTACACGCTGTGGTTGAAGCGCACGTCCCGTCAGAACATCGTCATCGGTGGGGCAGCGGGCGCCGTCCCCGTGCTCGTCGGTTGGGCGGCCGTCACGGGTCGTCTCGACTGGGCGCCGGTCATCCTCTTTCTCTTCATCTTCTTCTGGACCCCGCCGCACTTTTGGGCGCTGGCAATTCGCCACGTTGACGACTATCGCGCCGCGTCGGTGCCGATGCTCCCCGTCGTCGTCAGCCTCGCCCGCACCGTGCGCACGATGGGTGCGTACACCCTCGTCGTGTGCGCATGCTCGTTCGCGCTCATTCCCGTTGCCGACATGGGTGTCATTTACGGGATTGCCGCCGTCGTGCTCGGTGTGCTCTTCGTCGTCGTCACGTACCGACTGGGTGACGCACCCACGCCGGCGGCGGCGATGCGCGTGTTCAGCTACTCCATCTCCTACGTGACGCTCATCGGGGTGGCAATCACCGTCGACGTGCTCGTGCGCTAGTTCGGCACACCGAACAGCCGCGGAGGTTCGGTCAATCGGGCGGTTCTGAGTAGCCTTGCCGGTGATCATGTCTGTCGCCGACGCATCTTCTTTGTCTCGCCCCGTCGCCGACGAGTCCTCAGCCGTCACCCGCCTTGCGGCGTGGTTCACCGTCGCTGATCACGCTCGTCTCGGCCGTCTGTATCTCGGATTTACCGGGGTGTGGCTGTTGCTCGCCGCCGTCCTCGGCGCAGTGCTCGGCGTCGAGCGGTTGGACTCGGGCGCAGCTCTCGTCGATGCAGACGCGCACGTGCAGTTGTTCGGCTTGTACCAGTACGCCCTCGTGCTCGGCGTCGTCGCACCGTTGTTTCTCGGTGTCGCATTGCTCGTCGTACCCTCGCTGCTCAACGCGGCCACCGTCTCGTTCGTGCGTCTTGCCGCCTTCGGTTTCTGGCTGTGGGCTGCCGGTGGTGCGCTCGTCGTTGCGTCGATCATCGCCAACGGCGGACCGGGCGGCGGTACCGCCGATGCCGTCGAGTTGTACCTGCTCGGTCTCGGTGTCGCCATCGTCGGCATTCTGTGCACTGCCGTGTCGTTGGCCGCCACGGTGATGACCCGGCGCAACGGTGCGTCCCTCGATTCCGTGCCGGTGTTCGTCTTTGCCGTGCTCGTGTCGACGGTCGGCCTCGTGCTCACGATGCCCGTCGCCCTCGGCACGGTCATCTACTTGTGGGTTGATTTCGCCAACGCCCGCGTCGCCTTCGGCGGCACCGGGCTCATGGCCTCGTGGTTGGCCTGGCTCTTCGACCAGCCGCAGTCGCTGCTCTTTGCCGCACCCGCCCTCGGTGTGCTCGGCCACCTCGGTGCGGTCGCTGCGCGCACCCGCCAACCGCTGCGCGGCGGAGTGCTCGTCGGGATCGGTCTCTCGGCCGTTGCCGTCGTCGCTTCCGTGACGCAGCGCAGTCACTCATTCGCGGTCGGCGACACCCCCGGGGAGACTCTCGGCTCGTTCGTCCCCTTCGCACTGTTCCATCTGGTGCCGCTGCTCGCTCCGCTCATCGTCGTCGCGCTGGCGTTGCTCGCCCTGAAGGCCGGCTCGCCCCGCCTCGTCGCACCGTTCGTCCCCGCGTTCCTCGGTGTCGGCATGATCCTCACCGGTCTCGTCGGCACGGCCGTGCAGATGATCGATGCAACCGACGTACAGGGCACCGTCTTCACCGAAGCGGCTCTCGTCTACGTGGTCTACGGCAGCGTTCTCGCAGCATTCGGCGCCGTCGCGTACTGGTCGACGGCGATCTGGCGGCGCGTTCTGCCCTCCGGAGCCGTTCTCGGCGTGTCCTTGCTCGGTTTCCTCGCCACCGTTCTCGCCGCGCTGCCGCATTACGTCGCCGGTTTCCTCGACCAGCCCGCGGCCACGACGACCGGGTATGACGACGCCGGCGTGCGCGGAGTCCTCAACGGCGTGTCCGCGATCGGTCATCTTGCGATGGTGCTCAGCGTGCTGGCCGCCGTTGCGGTGATTCTCGGTGCGCGGTCACGCGGCACCGAGACGACGACGAATCCCTACGACACCGCGGAGGTGGCGCAATGACCGCACCTGCACTCGCCAGCGGTCCCGTTCGCCGCCGCAGTTCGGTGTTCGTCGCGACCGCATTCGCCGCCGCCGGCGCAACAGCACTCATCGGCAGCATGCTCGCGATGTGGCTCGACTTCCGTGCGAAGGCACCGCTGCGCGAGTCGAGCGACGGCGCCAGGATGATCAAGGACTGGCTGAAGGCCGACGTCGCGGTGCCGGAAGTGGCATCGAACACGATGATGATCACCTTCGTCGCCGTCTGCATCATGGCGCAATGGGCCGTCTACTCGGCCCGCCGCGCCGACAGGTCGCACACGATCCTCGCGCTGTCGATCACCGCCGCGATCGGTCTCGCTCTCGTCAACGCGCAGATCGCGCTGTATCTCCAGATGGGACTCGAGTTGCGCAACGACGCCTACGAGACGCTGTTCTACGCGGTCACCGGCACGATGCTCGCACTCATCGCCTCCGGAGTGATCTACTCACTCGTTGCGTTGTTCCGTGTGTGGGCCGGGCGCACGGGTGACAACGACGTTCTTGCCGCGCACGCTCTCTATTGGTACGCACTCGGCGGGATCTTCCTCGCCGTGTGGTTCGTGGTGTACGTACAGAAGTAGGTCGATCGATGATTCGCACGGGCTCCAAGTTCTTCATCGGTCTCGCGGCGCTCAACGCCGTCGCCCTCATCGCGTACTTGTTGTTCGTCGAGCGCTTGGCGATCGGCGGAGTGGCGCTGAGCATCGTCTTTGCCGCCGTGTGCGGTCTGTCCGCCGTCGCGATCGTCGTGCGCGACGGTGACGAGGAAGCACAGCCCACGAATGCCGCGCTCGTGGGTGCGAGCATGTGGCCGCTCGTCACCGTCGTCGGTGTCGTGTTGCTCGCGCTCGGTCTCATCACGAGCGCCGCGGTGTTCATCTTCGGTATCGTCGTCGTCCTCGCCGGTCTCATCGAATGGGCCGTGCAGTCGTGGAGCGAGTCGGCATCGGACGACCCGGCGTACAACCATCTTGTCCGCAAGCGGATTGCCAATCCGATCGAGTTCCCCGTGCTCGCCACGTTGGGCGTCGGCGTCGTCATCTTCTCGTTCTCGCGGATAATGCTCGCGGTGTCGAAGAGCACGGGTGCGATTCTGTTCATGGTCGTCGGCACCGTGGTACTCGTCGGCGGAACGCTGTTCGCGGTGCGTCCCGGCCTGAAGCGTTCGATCGTCACGGGTTTGTGCACGCTCGCCACGCTCGGCATCGTCGCCGGTGGAATTGCGGGTGCCGGCGTCGGCTTGCGCGCCGATCTCGTCGAGGCTGCCGCCGAGGGCCACTACACCCATCGCGAATGCGGTCCCGAGCGGTCGAAGTACTTCGACAAGTTGGAGATGCGTACGTTGTCGTTGCGGTCAAACGTCGTTGCCACGATCGAACTTCGTGACGGCAAGCTCACCGCGCAGGCGTACGGTTTCCCGACTGTGATGAATTCCATCACCATTCCGCGATCGAACCCGGTGAACGTCATCTTCCGCAATTACGACGAGGGCGAATTCCGCCTCGTCGCCTCGCCGGGCAAGGCCGCTGCCGACGCGACGGAGAAGCCCGAGGAGTTGTGCACTCAACTCATACCCAAGGGTGCCGAGCAGTCGCTGACGCTCACCTACGCGAAGCCCTCGATCGACCAAGGCCCGTATTCCCTGTTCGTTGCCGGACTCTCCGGCCAGTCCATTGAGGTGCTCGTACCGTGAACACACTTGCCTCCCTGCGTCGCACCGCCACCCGAATCGGCGCGTTGTTGACCGGCGTCGTCGTCACCGCCTCGTGCGCGCAGAACGCCCCGCAGGACACGTGGGCGCCGAAGGGTCCGAACGCCCAGATGATCGACGATCTGCAGAAGCCGGTGTTTGCGACGGCGGGAGTCGTCGGGCTCATCGTCATCGTCGCGGTGACGTGGGTGCTGTGGCGCTACAAGGACCGCGGTCAACCGATCCCCGAGCAGACTCACGGCAACCCCGTCGTCGAAATCACGTTGACGCTCATCCCCGCACTCATCCTCGCCGTCATCGGTGTCTTCACCGTGCGCGTCATCTTCGATCTCGCACGAACGGACGACACGGAGATGGTCGTCAACGTCACCGGTCAGCAGTGGTGGTGGGAATACGACTACCCGGTGCAAAACGAGTTCGGCATCACCCAGCCGATCGTGACGAGCGGGCAGCTCGTGTTTCCGGCGGGAACGAAGGTGCTACTGCGCGAAACGAGTCGCGACGTCATCCACTCCTACTGGATCCCTGCTCTCAACGGTAAGCGCGATGCCGTTCCGGGTCGTATTCACACCCTTCGCCTTGAGGCGGACGAGCCGGGAATCTATGCCGGCCAGTGCACCGAGTTCTGCGGTCTGTCGCATGCCAACATGCGCATGGAAGCGATCGCACTGAGCAAGGAAGACTTCGCGAAGTGGGTTGCCAATCAGCAGGCTCCGTACGTGGCGCCGGCTGACGGCTCGCTCGCCAAGGAAGGAGAGGGGGTGTTCCTCAACCAGTGCGTGCGCTGCCACCAGGTCGACGGTCTGAAGCGTGCTGACGGAACGCTCGCCATCGCCGCACCTGACGAAAACGTCTGGTCCGGTGCCGCACCGAACCTCACGAAGTTCATGACCCGCAACACATTCGCCGGTGCCATGTTCGACATGCTCACGCCGGCGTGCCGACCCGGGGTGTGGAACGCATCCCCGGCCGAATTCGGCGAGAAGTACCTCGCGGGAGTCGGTGAGGAGTGCCTCAACGTCAACGACCTGCGCGCGTGGTTGCGCAATGCCCCCGAAGTGAAACCAATGTACGCGAACCCCGATCAACTCGGTCCGACGAACGGCAAGGTTCGCGGTATGCCGAACCTCGGTCTCTCCGAATCCGATATCGACAAGCTCGTCGCCTATCTGCTCACCCTGAAGTAGGAATCGAAAGGGAACCATGGCCATCATCGAACGCCCCGCACCGGGAACGATTACGACGCCCGCGTTGCTGCCGGGTGCCGGCGCGATCACCCCGTCACGCACCTTCGGTGCGCTGAAGCGACCAGTTGCCTCCACCGGCTGGAAGGCGTGGGTCTTCACGGTCGACCACAAGAAGCTCGGCATCATGTACGGCGTCCTCGCGATGTTCTTCTTCATCGTGGGCGGCATCGAGGCGCTCCTCATCCGACTTCAGCTCGCCGCACCGGACGGCAAGGTCCTCAACGCCGACCTGTACAACCAGATGTTCACCATGCACGCCACGACGATGGTGTTCCTCTTCGTCATGCCGATGGCGGCCGCGTTCGCCAACTACTTCATCCCGCTGCAAATTGGCGCACGAGACGTCGCCTTCCCGCGCATCAACGCCTTCGGCTTCTGGTGTCTGCTTGCCGGCGGAATCATCATCAATCTGTCGTGGTTCCTCGGTGGTGCCGCGGACGGTGGCTGGTTCATGTACGCACCGAACTCCGGACCCGTGTTCTCGCCGAGCCACGGCGTCGACTTCTGGGCGCTGGGCCTGCAGATCACGGGTATCGCTTCGCTCACCGGTGCGATCAACCTCATCGTCACGGTTCTCAACATGCGCGCCCCGGGCATGACGCTCATGAAGATCCCGGTGTTCACCTGGATGATCACCGTCGTGCAGTTCCTGCTCCTGTTCGCCATGCCGGTCATCACCGTCGCGTTGTTCCTCCTCATGTTCCAGCGGCTCTTCGGAGCACAGTTCTTCGACGTGGCTGCCGGAGCCGATCCGTTGCTCTGGCAGCACTTGTTCTGGATCTTCGGCCACCCCGAGGTGTACATCCTCGTGTTGCCGGCATTCGGCATCATTTCAGAGGTTCTCCCCGTGTTCAGCCGCAAGCCGTTGTTCGGATATCCGTTCGTCGTGTTTTCCGGTGCGGCCATCGGCTTCGTCGGTTGGGGAGTGTGGGCGCACCACATGTTCGCGTCCGGTCTCGGCCCGGTGTCGGTGGCGGTCTTCTCCGTCGCCACGATGGCAATTGCCATCCCCACCGGTGTGAAGATCATCAACTGGACGCTCACCATGTGGGGCGGCAAGCTCGTCTTCACGACGGCGATGAAATACGCCGTCGGTCTCGTCTTCCTTTTCACGGTGGGTGGCTTGTCAGGCGTTACTCATGCCGTGGCGCCGTCAGACACTCAGCAGACCGACACGTACTACATCGTCGCGCATTTCCACTACGTCTTGTTCGGTGGCGCCATCCTCGGGCTGTTCTCAGGCTTCTACTACTGGTGGCCGAAGATGTTCGGCAAGATGCTCTCCGAGCGTCTCGGATCGTGGAACTTCTGGCTCACCGTCATCGGCATGAACCTCACCTTCGGCCCGATGCACATCCTCGGTCTGCAGGGGCAGCCGCGGCGTATGTACATCTGGACCGAAGCCCGCGCCGGTGAGGGATTCTTCAACCTCGCCTTTTGGAACCTCGTCGCCACCGTCGGTTCGTTCATCCTCGCCGTCGGTGTGCTGTTGTTCCTGATCAACGTCGTCGTCACCGCCCGCAAGAAAGAACGCGCTCCTCTCGATCCGTGGAATGCGCGCAGCCTCGAATGGATGACGTCGAGTCCGCCGAAGGAGCACAACTTCGACCGCATTCCGCACGTCGAGCACCTGGACGAGTTCTTCCACCGCAAGTACGAGGAAGATTCGTCGACGCACTCGATGAAGCAGATTGCCACCGCGGAAAAGGTGCTCGAGGATCTCGAGCGCAACCCCGACACCGACATTCACATGCCGTCACCGTCGTACTGGCCGATCGTGCTCGCGTTCTCGTTCCTCCCCATTGCCTTGGGCTTGCTGTATTCGTTGCCCGTTGCAATCGTCGGTGGGGCGATCCTGTTGTACGCGATTTACGGCTGGTCACTCGAGCCGTCCGTCGCCGAGCAGTCCGACTACGAGCCCGGCCACAACGGCCACGGAGCCCACCATGGCTGATACGGTCCACGCCCACCACACATCCACCGGATTGTCCAACGTCAAGTTGGGCATGTGGATGTTCCTTGGTTCGGAATGTCTGCTGTTCGGCGGCCTCATTTCGACGTATCTGCTGTATCGCGGTCGTGTTTCGGACGGGCCGACTCCCGCACAAATCTTCGACATTCCGTTCACGTCGGTGAGCAGCTTCGTTCTACTCATGAGCTCGTTGACGATGGTGCTCGCGGTTCAGGCTGCGGCGAAGAAGGACGACCGCGGCACGAACCTGTGGCTCGTCGTCACGGCCATGCTTGGCGCCACCTTCGTCGGCGGTCAGGTGTACGAGTTCACTGCCTTCTACAACGAGGGGCTCGGCTTCACGACGAGCCTCTTCGGTTCGAGCTTCTACACGCTCACCGGATTCCACGGGGTTCACGTGACCGTGGGAGTCATCATGTTGATGGCACTCGTCGCGATCAACAAGCGCAGCAAGGTACCCGGTAGCAAGTCGGAAACCGTCGAGATGATCGGCTTGTACTGGCACTTCGTCGACGTCGTCTGGATCATCATTTTCACCCTCGTCTACCTCATCCCGGTCTGATCATGAGCACGGAAACACACATGCACACCGAGAACCACGCCGACTCGGCTGATCACGCCGAGCATGGGATGAGCACCCGCGGCTACGTCAACATTGCCATCATCCTCGCCGTCATCACGGCTCTCGAGGTGGCAACGCATTACGTCGATTTCGGTCCGCTTTTCCTGCCGTCGTTGCTCGTCATGATGGTTGCGAAGTTCGTCATCGTCGTGGCGTACTTCATGCACCTGAAGTTCGACAACAAACTGTTCAGCTTCCTTTTTTACACCGGTGTATTTCTGTCGATCGGCGTCTACGTCGCATTCCTGGCAACCTTCCACTTCTTCATCAGATAGGTCGCCACCATGGTCCTCGCTGAGGCCGCCAATCCGCTCCTCGATCCGTGGCGCTTCCAGGCCCATGTCGAGGTGTGGCTGCTCGTTGCTTTTCTCGTCGGGGCACGCGTGTATGCGATCCGTGTCATCGGTCCGTACGCCGACCACTTGCGCCGCGGCGAACCGGTCGTCACGCGCCGCCAGAACTGGTTGTTCGCCGCCGCAATCGCGGTGTTGTGGATTTCATCGGACTGGCCGATCCACGACATTGCCGAGGAGTACCTCTACTCGGTGCACATGTTCCAGCACATGGCCTTGTCCTACTTCCTGCCCCCGCTTGCTTTGCTGGCGACGCCGGCGTGGTTGTTCCGTGCGTTGTTCGACACCCCCGTCGTCGGTCGGGCGGTGCGTTGGTTCGCGCACCCCGTCATCGCGGGTTTCCTGTACAACGTCGTCGTCCTCGTTACGCACATTCCCGCACTCGTCAACCAGAGTGCGAGCAACGGTCCGTTGCACTACACGTTGCACGTGCTCGTCGTGACTTCGTCGTTGCTGATGTGGATTCCCGTCGTGTCACCGGAGCCTTCGCTGCGGATCGGGTACCTCGGTCGGATGGTGTATCTCTTCCTCATGTCGGTGATTCCGACGATTCCCGCGGCATGGCTGACTTTCGCCGAGGGAGTCGTGTACAAGCACTACGACACTGCGATCCGTGTATGGGGTCTGTCGGTGACGGTCGACCAGCAGATCGCCGGGGCGATCATGAAGACGGGTGGCACGGTCTTCCTGTGGAGCATCATCGTGTTCCTGTGGTTCCGTCGTTTCACCGCCCAGTTCGGCGGACAGCAGACGTACCGTCGGGCGAACTCCGCACTCACGTTCGACGACGTCACGCGTGCCTTCGACAAGGCACCGGCGATCAAGGAAGACGACGTTCCCCGTCGCTGATCCGCGCCGCTAGGGCGTGGCATCGAAGCGGAACGTTTTCGCCGCGACGAGCGGCAGGGCCACGGCCCAGGCACCGAGCACGAGCCAGGAACTCATCGTCGCTGCGCCGTTCAGTGCGCCGGTG
>JBIIDI010000030.1:0-15059 GCA_044238425.1 Ilumatobacteraceae bacterium | reverse complement strand
ACCACGGCGCAGCTGTTCCTGCAATTCACCCGTGCGAACGACCGCGTGCACGACGCGAACCATGACTGCAAGGGACAGAACGAGAATTGACACGACCCGCACGGTGCGGTCGGTGGCGTCCTGTGCATCGGTGACCGCGAACACGACGACGGGAACGACGAGGCCCGCAGTGGTGACGACCAGTCGCGACACGAATGACGACGTCGTACGCGCGGTGCCCGCGGAGGTGAGTTGACGGATCGACGGGTGGAGGAAAGCCGCGGCGGCGGCGAGCAGCGCGGCCACGTACGGCGCACTCGCGACGTGGTCGGGGAGCTCGGCAAGCTCCGCTTCGCGCAGCGACCAGAACACGTCGCCGGTGAGCGACAAGCCGATCGCGACGACGGCGTACCACATCGCCGCACTGCGTGCGCTGTCGCCGTAAACGAGAACGACGATCGCAAAAACGACGATCGCACCCAGCGCGATTCCCACCCCCTTCACGGCGTAGAGCGCGCCGTATTCGGAGCCGGAGTCGAGCATCGGGCGGATGACGACGATCCAGGCAACGAGCCACGTGCCGAGAGCGACGACGAGCCCGTCGGCGAGGATCGACAACGGCTCGCGGCGGATACGACGCCGGGCGACGTACAGGACGCCACCGGCGAGGATGACCTGCGCGAAGACGAAGAGAATCTCGGCGACGAGATGCGCATCGCGCCCGAACTCGTCACCCGCAAGAATCTGGGCGGCGACGGTCACACCGACGAGCACCGACAACGGGATCCACATCCGACCGTCGGGTGCGTGCGAGACGACCGACACGATCGTCGCAACGGCGACGGTGACGGCACCGAGGGCGAGGGCCAGCGGAGCGAGTCCGGGACTCGCGGCATGGACCACCCCGAGGGGAACGCTGGCGGCGATGCACGCGGTCGACAGGCGCCGTGCCGTGAGCGGTGTCACCTTGGCGATCACCGCAAACACCGTAATGAATCCGCGTCATTTCTCGGTGCATGGGGTAGTTTGGCGATGGCGGAGTTCGTCCATCGGTGCGTGTTGCCCACCAGGAGAACCATGTACATCACCCGCCATCGCAGCATCACCGATCCGCAGCTGCGCGAACAGCTGTGGCGGCTGTATTTGCGCGGTTATTCGCAGCCCGATCGATTGCCGACGAGCGAAGCGGTCGACCGCGACGAGTTCGACCGCCACCTGCGCAGCGATTCGAACAGGGTGTGGGTGACATGGGAAGACGACGCTCCGGTCGTCATGACGCTCATCGCCACCGACATTGCCGCGACTCGGTGGCTCAATCCCACATACTTCCAGCGGCACCATGCGGAGCGGTTCCGTGCAGGTCGTGTGCACTACGTCATGTGGGTCGTCGTCGATCCGTCGTGCGAGATCCGCGGCGCGAACGTGAAGCTTGCGCAGCAGGCGCTGGCTGCCGAGGCTCGTGACGGTGCACTGCTCGTATTCGACGTACCCGAGACGTACCAGCCGCGCATGGACGGCGGAGCGGCCGAGCTGATGTTGCGCATGGCGCAAATGGTCGGCGAGGTGCGGCTCGTTCCGCTGGCGACACAGCGCTACTACGCGCTCGATTTCGCCGGTACGTACGTACCCGACGCGACGAGCGACGAGGAGGCGATCGGACGCGCACAGATAGCCTGACGGGGGTAATGGGCTCCCTGCGCGAATGAGCATCACCGAACCGGTCGTCGTTGTCGTCGTCCCCGGAGCCCACCTCATGGCTGCCGTCGTGGGCGAGCGTGATGCGCTCCTGCGCAGGGTCGAATCCGCCTTCCCGGGTGCCGTCATCGCGGTTCGCGGCAACGAAGTGCGAATCACCGGTGCCGATGCAGAAGTGGCGGGTCGCGTGATCGAGGAGCTGGCCGACGTCGTACAGCGCGGCGAAACCCTCGATGCCGACGTCGTTGCCCGGGTCATCGCCATGGTGCGAAACGACGT
Organism: Ilumatobacteraceae bacterium; assembly: GCA_044238425.1. Lineage (GTDB taxonomy): Bacteria > Actinomycetota > Acidimicrobiia > Acidimicrobiales > Ilumatobacteraceae > F1-60-MAGs027. The sequence goes on along the minus strand of JBIIDI010000030.1, from coordinate 13,106 downwards.
TGCGGCGCACGAAGTTCTCACCACCGACATCGTTCGTGTCGGACAGGGCCGGCCGGTGCGGGCGAAGACCGCCGGTCAAAAGAGGTACGTCGATGCGATCCGCGACCACCTCGTGACGTTCGCGATCGGTCCGGCAGGCACCGGCAAGTCGTGGCTCGCCGTTGCCATGGCGGTGCAGGCGCTGCAGTCGAAGCAGGTGCAGAGGATCATCCTCACGCGTCCCGCGGTCGAGGCGGGGGAACGTCTCGGGTTCCTGCCCGGCGACCTCATGGCGAAGATCGATCCGTACCTGCGCCCCTTGTACGACGCGTTGCACGACATGGTCGGTGCCGAGAATGCGGGCAAGTACCTCGAGCGGGGTGTCGTCGAAGTTGCACCGCTTGCGTTCATGCGCGGTCGCACGCTGAACAACTCGTTCATCATCCTCGACGAGGCGCAGAACACGACGCCCGAACAGATGAAGATGTTCCTCACCCGCATCGGATTCGGATCGAAGGTCGTCGTCACGGGTGACACGACCCAGATCGACGTTCCGGACGGTCGTTCGGGACTCGCCGGACTCGAGCGGGTGCTCACGAACATCGACGGTCTCGTGTTCGTGCATCTCGATGGCGGCGACGTCGTGCGACACCGCATCGTTGCCGACATCGTTGCCGCGTACGAGCGAAACACCACGCCCGACACGCGCCGTGGTGCGCCGCGTCGGCACACGGAGCGCTGATCCGATGCTCGAGCGTCCCCGTCGTCGTGCACCTCGTCGTGTCGGAGGTGACGGTGAGCCCGAAGTGTTTTGTGCCGACGAGCAGTCCGCCGTGGCAATCGACACCGCCCGCTGGCGCGCTTTGGCAATCGACGTGTTGCGCGCCGAAGGTGTGAGAGGTGCGGCGGAGCTGTCGGTGTTGTTCGTCGAGCGGGATGCGATCGCCGAGATGAATCGCATCCACATGGACAAGGAGGGGCCGACGGACGTTCTCGCGTTCCCGATCGATGCGCACGACGATCTGCGCACTCCCGGTCCGACCCAGACGAGCGCAGCGCCGCATCCGCGCCGCGTCGACGTCGGCGACCTGCCGCTCTTGCTCGGCGACGTGGTCGTATGTCCGTCGGTGGCGATCGAGCAGGTACCGAACCACGCGGGAAGTTTCGAGGACGAAATCGCCCTGCTCGTCACGCACGGCATCCTCCACGTTCTCGGTTACGACCACGACAACGAGGTGAATGCTTCGGCGATGCGCACGCGTGAAAAGGGGCTCCTCGAAGAGCTGCACTGGCGGGCTCCGGCTCCGGTGGGATTCGACCAGGGATACTGATTCCGATGCGAACTCTTGCGGTGACGGTGACGACTCTCGACGTGTGGATGTTCGTTGCGATCGCCCTGTTGCTCGTCGTGCTCACGTTCCTCGCCCTGGCCGAGATGTCGCTGTCGCGCATGACGCTGCAGCGCGCCGAGGCACTGCGCGAAGAGGGGCGTCGTCAGGCCGACCGTCTCGTGCGTCTGACGAGCGATCCCGCGAAGTGGGTGAATCCGCTCCTGCTCACCGTGAACATCCTGCAAACCGTGCAAGCCACGCTCACCGGAATCGTGGCCGGACGGTTGTTCGGTGCGCCGGGCGTTGCCGTCGGCGTCGTGCTCAACGTCATCGTGTTCTTCGTGCTCGCCGAGGCGGTGCCGAAAACGTACGCCATCCTGTACTCGGTACGCGGTGCGCTGCTCACCGCACCGCTCGTGTCGGTGTTGTCCGCGTTCTGGCCGCTGCGTCTCGCATCGCGCGGCCTCATCGGCATCACCAACGTCATCGTGAAGGGCAAGGGTCTGGAACAGGGGCCGTTCATCAACGAGCAGGAGTTCCTCGGAATGGTCGAAGCCGCGGCGAAGGACTCGGTGATCGAGCACGAGGAGCGCGAACTCATCGAATCCGTCATCGAGTTCGGCGACACCCTCGTGCGAGAGGTGATGGTTCCCCGCCCGGACGTCGTGACGATCGGCGAGGATTTCACCATTGCGCGCGCCCTCGACGTCGTGGCCGAGCAGCAGCTCAGTCGCCTGCCGGTTCTCCATTCGACCGACGACGGCGACGACGTTCTCGGCATCGTCTACGCCAAGGACCTTCTCCTTGCCGACAGGGCCGGTCGCGGTGCCGAATCGATCAAGGGCGTCATGCGGACGGTGCACGTCATCCCCGAGACGAAGCCGGTGAACGAGTTGATGCGCGAGATGCAGCGCAACAAGTTCCACCTCGCAGTCGTCGCCGACGAGTACGGCGAGTTCAACGGCATCGTGTCGCTGGAGGACTGCCTCGAGGAGCTGGTCGGTGAGATCATCGACGAACACGATTTCGACGAAGTCGACCCGCTTCGCGAACTGCCGAGCGGCGACAAGCTCGTGAGCGGTGCGATGTCGCTCGACGACGTTCGCGAACGACTCGACGTCACGATCATCGACGAGGAACACGAGACGATCGGCGGGCACGTGTTCGGCACGCTCGGGCGCGCGCCGCACATCGGCGACGTCGTCGATGCGGGAACGTGGCGATTCGTCGTCGAGGAGCTCGACGGTCGGCGCATACACACCCTCCGCGCGATCAGACTTCCCGATCCCGAACCGGTTCGCGCCGGCGACGACGCCGAGTAGGTTGCCGGCATGGACCTTGGCCTGGCGGGCAAGGTTGCCGTCGTCACCGGGGGATCGCGGGGAATCGGGCGGTCGATTGCGGCGTCACTGGTTGCCGAAGGCGCACGGGTGATGATCGTGTCGCGCAAGGAGGATTCGCTGCGCGCGGCGGCCGAGGCGATCGGCGGCGACGTGCGGTGGTGTGCGGCCAACGTCGGGGACGATGATGCGGCGCTGCGGTGCATCGACGACACGATCGCGGCGTTCGGGGGCATCGACATCCTCGTGAACAACGCGGCGACGAATCCGTATCTCGGTCCGACTGTGGGTGTGGATGCGGCACGATTCGACAAGACGGTGCAGGTCAACCTGCGCGGACCGCTCGTGTGGACGCAAGCCGTGTGGAACGCATGGATGAGCGAGCACCCCGGTGTGATTCTCAACGTTGCGTCGGTCGGTGGAATGCGGGCGGAGCCGTTGCTCGGCGTGTACAACGTGACGAAGGCGGCGCTTATCCATCTCACGCGCCAGCTGGCGAGCGAACTCGGTCCGACACGGGTTCTCGGAGTTGCGCCGGGATTGGTCGATACAGACTTCGCGTCCGTTCTCGTCGACAGTGTCGGCGACGCGCTTGCACGTTCGATGCCCACGCGGCGAATCGGTGCACCCCGGGACGTCGCCGATTTCGTCACCTATCTCGTGTCACCGCGGGCGTCGTGGATCACGGCGGAAACGTTCGTCATCGACGGTGGCGCCGGCGTGCGTTCATCCCTCGGCGGGTGAGCTGCGCGACGGCGGGTTGACCGCCGACGTTTACCGGTCGGGGAGTTCGCCGACGATTGGTTTGCCGAGTGCAGTCCGGGGGATGCTGTCGACGACGATGAGTCGGCGTGGTGCGGCAACATCGGACAAGTCGGCTCGCACGGCCGTGCGCACATCGTCGAGTGAAGGCACCGACGTGCGATTGCGCGGCACGATCCATGCACAGACGATCGAGCCCCACGTCTCGTCGGGAATCCCGCGAACGACGGCATCGGCAACGAGCGGGTGCGCGAGAAGGATCCGTTCGACGGGCTGCGGCCACACCTTGCTGCCGCCGGTGATGATGAGGTCGTCTCGTCGACCCGAGACGTGCAGCAGTCCGTCGCTCCACGTGCCCAGGTCACCGGTGCTCAACCAACCGTCCGCCACGTTCGCAGTGCCGTCGACGTAGCCGCGACACAGCGTCGGTGTGCGGAGCTGAATCTCGTCGTCGACGATCCGCACGTCAACGTCGCCGAGGGGTCGCGAGTCGTACACGACGCCACCACACGTTTCGGTGAGTCCGTAGGTGGCAACGACGTTGGCCGGGCGCTCGTGCGGTACCGACGCGCCACCGACGAGAACGGTGTGCCACCGGGAGGTGTCGATGCGTCCCAGCAGGGCCGGCACGAGCGAGGTGTGCGTCGCACCCGCATCCGCCGCGGCGGCAATCGCATCGGCGTCGGGGCGGGAAACGCAGGTGAGCCGGGCTCCCGTGGCCAGGGCGCGTGCAACGACGCCGAAGCCACCGATGTGGGCAACGGGGAGACACGCGAGCCAATGGTCGTGCGCACCGAGGTGCAACGCCGCAGCGACGATGCGCGAACTCGCCGTGAGTGATGCATGCGTGTGGATGACGCCCTTCGGCTGCCCGGTCGTCCCGCTCGTTGCGATGACGAGGGCGTCGTCGTCGGAGTACGTTCGCGGTTCCGGCAACGCGACATCGCCGTCGGCATCGATCACACGCGCGGCACCGAATCGGGCGACGATCGCGCGTCGTGCGGCCACGGGAAGTCTCTGATCGAGGGGAAGGATCGCGTCGCCGTCCTCCCAGATCGCGCGCAGCGCCGTGACGAACGCATCGCTCGTCGGCAGATCCACTGCGACGAGTCGGGTCACGCGAGCACTCTACGAGCCGGGAGGTGACGGATAATCTCGCGGTATGCCGCGCGCCCGTGCCTGGATCGACGGAGCGCGTCCGCGAACGCTCGTTGCCGCGATCGTTCCCGTGTTCCTCGGCGTCGCGGTCGTTCCGGGCGGAGTGGCTGTCGTCGACCTCGTCGTGCGCGGTGGTTTGGCGGCAATCGTCAGCCTCGCACTGCAGGTTGCCGTCAACTACGCCAACGACTATTCGGACGGGGTGCGCGGCACCGATGACGAACGTGTGGGACCGCGGCGTCTCGTCGCCAGCGGCGATGCATCGCCGGAATCGGTGCGTCGTGCGGCGTTCGTTGCCATCGGCGTCGCGGTGATCGCAGGTGGGTTGCTCGCGGCCATGACGACGTGGTGGCTGGTATTCGTCGGTGCGGCGAGCATCGCTGCAGCGTGGGGATACACGGGAGGTCCGCGTCCGTACGGGTACAGCGGTTGGGGAGAGGTTTTCGTCTTCGTCTTTTTCGGACTCGTTGCCACCATGGGCACGACGTACGTCGTTGCCGAGTCGTGGTCGGTGCGCTCGTTCATCGTCGGTTCGATCGCCGGACTGCTCGCCGTCGCGCTGCTCGTCGTGAACAACCTGCGCGATCTCGACAACGACGCACGGGTCGGCAAGCGAACGATGGCGGTTCGGCTCGGTGATCGGGCAACGCGGCGTCTGTACGTGGCCTGCTACGTGATCGTGCTTTCCATCGTTGTCAGCGCCGCTCTCGGACGACCGGTCGTGCTCATCTCGCTTGTCGGATTGATTCCCGCTGCCCGTGCATCGCTGCGCGTACTGCGCGGCGCGGCGGGTCGCGAACTCATTGCCGTGCTCGGTCTCACGGCGCGCGCGCAGCTGCTGATCGGGGTGCTGCTCAGCCTCGCCGTGTGGACCTGGTAACGATCCGTTGTCGATCGTTCGGGTGCGGCTGCATCGCGTCGGGGGAGTTCAGCCGGTCCGTCGCCGCACGTCGCTGCGGGAAAGGAATTCCGACAGCAGCCGAACGAAGGTGGCCGGTTGTTCGAGGTGCGCGACATGGCCGGCGTCGGCAACGAGTCGGCGTTGGCATCCGGGAACGAGAGCACAGATTTCCGTAGCCAATGCGGCGAACTTCGTATCGCGGGCACCCGCGACGGCAAGTGTCGGAACTCGCAGGTTGGCGAGGAACTCCCAATACGACCGCTGGCTGCCCGGACCGAGCTCGCGCAACGCATAGGACAGTCCGCCCGCCGCGTTGCGGCGGCGGTCGAGCATTGATTCCGCATCCGGCACGTAACCGGCGAACAGCGGACGGGCGAGCCATTCGTCAAGAAAGGCATCGGTACCGATCGTCTCGACGCGCGTGGCGAGTCGCTCGTCGTCGGCTCGTCGGCGCTCCCGTTCGTCGGCGTCGCGAATCCCTGCAGTTCCGCCGACGATGACGAGCCCGCGTACGGTCGCGTTCGGATGGCAGGCGGCGGCAAGGGCGAACCGGGCACCCATCGAATAGCCGACGATGACGGCATCATGTGCCAGGTCGACGAGGTGCTCGGTGAGCTCGTCGAAAGACGGACGGACGTCCGTCGCTCCGTGGCCGGGGAGATCGGGGAGGAGACACGACACGTCGGGGTGGGAGCGCACGAGATCGACGGCGATCGGGTGCCACGACCGGGCGGTGTGTGCAAAGCCGTGGAGCATGACGACGCGTTGCGCACCGGAGCCGACAACCGTCATGGCGAAGTTGCCTCCCACGGGCCCGCCGCTCGTCGTCACCGGCCGCATCCCGTGCGTCGGTGGTTCCGTACCGACGGTTCCCGGACGGCGCGCTCGTGGCGACGGTTGCGGCGCATTGCTGCCACGATAGACGCGTGAATCATTCGTCGGCTGCGGCAACGATGTGCGCGACGTTCGTCGACGAATGGATGGCCCTCGGTGCCGACGTCGCGATGGTGTCGCCGGGATCGCGGTCCACGCCGATGGCGCTCGCTCTCGCATCGCACGCGGGAATGTCGATGCACGTGTTCATCGACGAACGCGTCGCGTCCTTCGCCGCCGTCGGTGCGGCACGATTGCGGCGCAAGCCCGTCATCGTGTTGTGCACGTCGGGAACCGCGGCGACCGAGTTCCATTCGGCTGTCATCGAAGCGCATCAGTCCGACGTTCCGCTGATCGTTCTCACCGCCGATCGACCGCCGGAGTTGCAGGGTGTCGGGGCTCCCCAGACGATCGACCAGACGAATCTGTACGGCACCGCCGTGCGGCGATTCGTCGACGTGGGTGTGGCCGATGCGCGCGACGCAGGTCTGTGGCGCGGCGTCGCACGCGACATCGTCGCGGCAGCTATCGGCGGTCCGGGCGGGGCGGGTCCGGTGCACGTCAACCTGCCCTTCCGTGAACCGCTCGTTGCGGCGGTCGGTGCGCTTCCGCCGCGCGAGAACGGTCCAGCCGCTGGGGATGATCCGGCCCACGGCCGGATCAATGCTGATGTGATCGACGCTGAGGCGATCGACACTCATGCCATCAACTCAGTGCGCTCGTTGCTCACCGACGCAAACGGATCGCTGCGCCGCGGCGTCATCATCGCGGGCGGGTGTCCGAACGATGCAGCCGTACTCGAGCTGGCACGCGCGGCGGGGTGGCCCGTATGGGCCGACCCGCGGTCGGGTCTGCGGGTCGAGCATCCGAACGTCGTTGCGGCCGTCGATCCGATGTTGCGCGACGATGCCGTTGCCCAACACCTGAGACCCGACGTCGTCGTGCGTTTCGGTTCGCTTCCCGCGTCGAAAGTCGTCGGCACACGACTGCGCGAGTGGGCGTGTACCCACGTGTGCGTCACGACGGGGCCGCAGCTCATGGATCCCGACAGGCTCGTGACGCGACACGTCATCGCCGACGACGCGAACTTTGCACGCACCGTTATGGCGGGTCTCGGAACGGCCGATCCCGCATGGCTGCGCCATTGGCAATCGGCGTCGAATGCGGCGGACCGTGCCGTTGCTGCGGAGCTCGGGACGGGTCCGCTCACGGAACCCGCGGTCGCGCACCTCGTAGCCCACGAGAGCGCCGCGCGCGGTCCGTTGTGGGTGTCGTCGTCGATGCCGATCCGCGACGTCGAATGGTTCGCGCCCGGGACCGACGGCCTCTTCGTTATCGCCAACAGGGGAGCGAACGGAATCGACGGCGTCACGTCGAGTGCCATCGGCAGCGCCCTCGTGTCGGACCGTCCGGTCACACTGCTCATAGGTGACGTCGCGTTCCTCCACGACTCGAGCGCCCTGGTCGGACTCGCCCGGCGCGGTTGCGACCTGCGCATCGTCCTCGTCGACAACCGTGGCGGCGCGATCTTTTCCTTCCTGCCGCAAGCCGGCGAACTCGACGAGCGGACCTTCGAAACGCTGTTCGGAACGCCGAACGACGTCGACGTCGAATCCCTGGCGAATGCCCACGGCGTGGCGTACGGCTGCGTGACGACCCGTGACGAACTCGTTTCACAACTCGCGCTGACGGGACCGAGGATCGTGCACGTGCGGACCGATCGTCGGCGTGTCGTCACCGACCACGAGGCGGTGTATCGCAGCGTGGGTGACGCCGTGCGCACCGCCTTGTCACTGGGCTGAGCGGACTTTGCGGCACCCTGCGGTTCAGGGACGCACGAGCATCGACAACATCGCCTGGAACTTGGCCCGCGTTTCTTCGAGCTCGGCGAGAGGTTCGCTCGCCGCGACGATGCCCCCACCGGCAAAGAGACGTGCCGTGCGGCGCGACGCGTCGATGTCGGCGCACCGAATGGTGACTGCGAACGTGCCGTTGCCGTGTGCGTCCATCCATCCGATCGCACCGCCGTAGCGACCGCGCGCACGACCCTCGACGCGGGCAATGAGTTCCAATGCCGCGGCACGCGGGTGTCCGCCGAGGGCGGGAGTGGGTACGAGTGCGCGGACGAGTTCGATGACGTGCGGCGCCGGCGCACCGAGGCGTCCCTCGACGCGGGTACCGAGGTGCTGCACGTTGGCCACGGGGACGACCTCCGGTTCGGGCTGCCAGTCGAGATACGAGCACCAGGGCAGGAGGGTGTCGTGGACCATGTCGATGACGACACGGTGCTCGAGCTGGTTCTTCTCGCTCGCGAGGAGTTCGGCCGCAAGTCGCGCGTCGACGACGGGATCGCCGGTTCGGGTGGTCGTGCCGGCAAGCGGGTGACTGCGCACGACATCGCCGTCGCGCTCGACGAGCAACTCCGGTGACGCACCGACGAGACCGTCGAAGACGTAGCGGTACGACGAACCGAACGCGCGACGCATTCGCTTGGCGAGAGCGGCAATGTCGAACGGCTGCGTACTCGTGACGACGACGTCGCGGGCGATCACCGCCTTCGTCAATCGTCCCGCCCGAACGGCATCGCGAGCCGCGGCGACGGCGGCGAGATAGGTGTCGACGTCGACCCCGGGTTCGACGGTGAAGGCAAGCCCACTCGCGTGGCCGGGTGTCTTGTCGCGAGGTGCGGCAAAACGCGGCTCCGATCCGCGCGGATGCACGACCCACGCCGTGCCGTCCTCGTCGATTCCGACGGTGGTGTGTGCGAGTACGACATCCCCGGACGTGCCGTCGAAATCCACCGCACAGAACATCGTCGTGCGTGCAAGCGTCGTGGCATCGGCGCCGGCCACCGACCTGCGCAGCTCGTCGACTGAGTCAAGTGCGACGCGGGCCAGAACGCCGCGACCCGCGCGGGAGCGACCGCCGCGGGCGAACAGGTAGCCGTCGTCGCCGCACACGTCTTCGACGGTGACGACGGCACGTTCCTGCGCGGTGAGCTCGCGTGAAACGAGGTCGAAGTCAGACACGACGTTCGGCAACGAGCAGCTGGGTCAATCCGCCGGACAGTTGGCGGTGGTCGACGTCGACGAATCCCCGGGCCTCGAGCATCCGCACCATCTCGTCACCGGGAGGGAGGTACGCGACGCTGCGGGGAAGGTACGAATATGCGGGGCCGTCGGAGAGCAGTGCCCCGATGCGCGGCACGATGCGACCGAAGTACAGCGAGTTGCCCCAGCGCACGAGCGGATTGTGCGGAATTCCGACGTCGAGCAGCGCGATTCGTCCACCCGGTCGTACGACCCGCGCCAACTCGGCAAAGAACGCACCGAGATCGACGACGTTGCGCAGAGCAAAGCCGCACGTGACGCCGTCGAGCGAAGAATCAGCGACGGGAAGGACGAGAATGTCGGCCTGCGTCCGCGGCGCACCGCTGGTGTCGCCCCGCAACATTCCGATGGAGAAGTCGAACGACAGTGCCGTGTGGCCGGCACGCGTGAGCTCCTTGCACAGGTCTCCCGTGCCACTCGCCAAATCGGCGACGAGCGATCCGGCCGGCAGTCGCAGAGCGCGAACCGCGCGCCGCCGCCAGCGCACGTCGAGTCGGAACGTCATGATCCGGTTGACGAGGTCGTAGCGCGGGGCGATCGCGTCGAACATCGCCCGTACGGCGGTGGCCTTGTTCGCGCCCGTCGGGAGCTCGGAAACGTCCCACGCGCGAGGTTCCGGACGTCGCGCCATTTCCGTCAGGCTACGTGGCGCGTCCACGCGCACGGACGACCCGGCGCGCAGGAATGCACCCGGAGACCGTCTCTCGGCAACACTGGACGGCGGAGGTTCCCATGGCCCGCAGTGATCTCATCTTCGGTGTTTTCATGCCACAAGGCTGGAAGATGGAGCTGTCGTCGTTCCCCGATGCGACGGCGAAGTGGAATGCCGCCGTCGACATTGCCGTGCGCGCGGAGAACCTCGGCTTCGACTCGGTTTGGGTGTACGACCACTTCCACAACGTGCCGCGGCCCGCACACGATGCGGTGTTCGAATGCTGGACCACCGTCGCGGCGATCAGTCAACGCACGTCCCGGATCCGGCTCGGGCAGATGGTGGGCTGCAACCTGTACCGCGAACCCGCCCTGTTGGCGAAGATCACGTCGACTGTCGACGTCATCTCCGGTGGTCGCCTCGACTGGGGTATTGGCGCCGGATGGTACGAGAACGAGTGCCGTGGTTACGGCTATGACTTTCCCGTACCCAAGGAGCGCATCGCGATGTTGCGCGAATGCGTCGAGATCGTGAAGTCGATGTGGACCGAAGAGGAAACCAACTACAACGGCGAGTACTACAAGCTCGTCCGCGGCAACTGCGACCCGAAACCGATACAGCAACCCCGACCACCGATCTGGATCGGTGGAGGTGGTGAGCAACTGACGTTGCGCGTCGTCGCACGACATGCCGACGTCGCCAACTTCGGCGGCACCCCGGAGGACTTCCTGCGCAAGCGCGACATCCTCAAGGAGCACTGCCGCGCCGTCGGGCGTGATTTCGACGAGATTCGTCTCACGTGGTCACCCGACATCTTCATCCGGGAAACCGAAGCGGAGATCGATGCCGCCGGCAGCCTGAGCATCTGGGGCCATCCCGTCGACCAGTGGCGTGCGAGCGCGCTCGTCGGCACGCCCGAGCAGGTTGCGGAAAAGATCGCCGCGTACGTGGAGATGGGCTGCACCGGCTTCGTCCCGTGGTGTGCGGACTACCCGTCGACGCAGACACTCGATCTCTTCGCCGGTGTCATGCGCGAGTTCCGCTAGCGGCGAAAAGTTGCGTCAGCGCGCGAAATACAGACGACTGACGAGTTCGGCGACGCAGGCCGGTTTCGGTGCGCCGCGCACCTCGAAGGTGGCCTCGAGAATCGTCTGCACCGAGTCGGCGAGTTCGGTGACGTCCTTGAGCAGGACGCCGACGCGAATGTCGCTGTCGACGGGAACGGGGGAGGGGAAGCGCACCTTGTTCGTTCCGTAATTGATTCCCATGACGACACCGGTCACCGAATACACGGTGGGAATGAGCCGCGGTGCAAGCGAGAGCGTGAGGAATCCGTGGGCAATCGGCGTGCCGAACGGCCCGCGTCGCGCCCGATCGACGTCGACGTGAATCCACTGGTGATCGCCGGTCGCCTCCGCAAACGTGTCGATCATCGTCTGCGTGATGCGCAGCCAGTCGCTGTATCCGAGGTGCTCGCCGACGGCGAGGCGCAAGCCGCCAAATCCGTCGATCATTCGCTTCTGCGACATGGTTCCTCCCGGTGGTTATCTGTACCACATCTTTTGGTGGGCGCGGCTTTGCGGATGGAGAAGCAGCGCAACGAGGGCGGCGTCGAAGGCGAAGCTGATGAGACTGCCGCCGAACAGCTGTCGCTGCAGTCCGGCACCGACATCGCCGTAGGCGAGGAAGTTGATGACGAACGGGCTGAACGACGTGACGACGGCGACTTTCCAGCCGAGACGACGTTCGTTGGCCATGAGGAAGCCGCCGGCAACGTGACCGACGGGTACGAGCAGTGCCACGAAGAATCCCAACGGAATGCGGTAGCGAACCCACGCCAGCGGACCACTCGAGTCGAGGATCTCGAGCAACGCGAACGCTCCGTCGAGGTAGCCGAGGAGGATCGCCAACTGCAGCGTCTGCGGAGCCATGCGATCGAACCAACGCCGGGGTGACAACGACATGATGCGAGTCTGTCAGGCAAGCTCGCCGCGTGGGTGCATCGGTAGCGTGACCGACGATGCGCAGCGGCTTCGTCACCCTCGTCGGGCGACCGAACGTCGGCAAGTCGAGTCTCGTCAACGCTTTGTGCGGCAGCAAGGTGAGCATCGTGTCACCGAAACCCCAGACGACCCGCCGACGCATCCGCGGAATCGCCAACGGCGCCGACCATCAGATCGTCTTCGTCGACACTCCCGGGCTGCACAAACCCGTCACCGCACTCGGCGAGCGGATCAATGAGACCGCGCTCTCGTCGGTCGGGGACGTCGACGTCGTGTGCCTCGTGCTCGATGCGACCAAGCCGTTCGGACGCGGCGACCGGTGGGTGGCCGATCGTCTCGTTATGTCCGACGTGATCGTCGTCGTCAACAAGTGCGACGCCGTGTCGCGCGAAGCATTGCTCGCATACCTCGCGTCGGTCGCGCCGCTCTCCGCACGCGGATACCACCCCGTGTCGGCGCGTACCGGGGAGGGTCTCGACGGTCTGCGCCGCTCGCTCGTCGAGATGTTGCCCGAGGGGCCCGCGATGTATCCCGCTGATGCACGCAGCGACACGGACGAATTGACGTGGATTGCCGAGCTCGTTCGCGAGCAACTGCTGTACGAAACACATGACGAGTTGCCGCATTCGATTGCAACCCGGATCGTCGAACACGAGTGGCCAAGGATCCGCTGCGAAATCGTCGTCGAGCGGGAGAGTCAAAAGGGCATGGTCATCGGCAAGGGCGGTTCGCTGCTGAAGCGTGTCGGAACGAAGGTGCGCGAACAGCTGCCCGAGGGTGCGTATCTCGAGTTGTTCGTCGTCGTCGACCCGAATTGGCAGCGGCGGCCCGATCGCATCGAGCGCCTCGGTTACTAGTCCCGCGACAACAGCACGACGTAGTCGTCGAACGTCACCGCACCGCCGGCCGTCGTGAGGTCACCGGCACCGCGCGGAACGGCGATCTCCGTGCCGTCGACGCGGAACGACACTTGTCCGATACCGGGACGCCGTGTCAG
>JBIIDI010000029.1:0-15060 GCA_044238425.1 Ilumatobacteraceae bacterium | reverse complement strand
GACTTGCCGACCACGCTGCGGCAAACGCGGCCGCACCGCCGCCAACGACGACGACGTCGGCTACCTCATCCCACTCCGAGCCCCATGCGGCATCGCCGGCTGTCATGGAGCCAACGGTACGTCGCTAACTGGTCGCGGGACGAACGCGCACGAACCCCTCCGGGCACTTCGGCGCAACGGCCGTGACACGCCGAATTGTCGTGCCCTTGCGGCAACGAATGGTCGTCGTGCCCTTCACGACACCGATCGACACCGTCGTCGACGCCGTGAGAGTTCCCTGGGTCGCGGTGATCGTGTAGGTCGCTGCAGTGGTCACCGCGGTGGGTGTGCCGGAAATGACTCCCGTCGTCGCATTCAACGCGAGGCCGGCGGGCAGCGCCGGTGACACCGTGTAGGTCGGGGTGTCGAATCCCGTCGCGGTGATTGCCGTCGTCGGGGTGATCGCCTGACCGGTCGACGCACTCACGGTCTGGGTTGCCGGGGCGAGCGATGCAACGGCGATGTTGAAGGTGATCGTCGCGTAGAAGGTGAGGTTGCCGTCTTCGTTCTCCTCCATCTGCACGCGCACGACACGTCCGGTCGTGGCAACCGTCGGCGTTCCCGACACGACACCGGTGTTCTCGTTGATCGTCAGTCCCGGCGGGAGGCTCAGTGAGTCGGGGGCGATGAAGAAGTCCTTGGACTTCGTCACTCCGACGTCGGTGTACACGGCCGTCGGGGTGATCGGCTTGTTCACGAAACCGTTCACCGTCTGCGTTGCCGGGTAGATGCCCGGGTCGGTGGTTGCCGAAACGGGCGTCGCCACGCCGACGCCCGATCCGATCGTGATCGAGGCGGCGATGAGGAAGCGACGGATGCTCATGATGATCTCCCTTGGTGCGAAACGGTCGTGCTCGCTGCCCATAAAACTATCCCACTCCAGCAATGACGTGCATCCGCGGTGGTGCCGCGCCGCCGCTGCGGACGTAACGTACACGCGTGCATCCCTTCATGCTCATACCGCGCGACAAGAGCGCGGTGAAGGGCCAGCGTCTGTCGCGCAAGTCCCTGCCCCGAGTTGCCGCGTTCGCGGCACCGTACAGAGCATCGATCATCGGTTTCGTCGGCACGATTCTCGTCGGCGCCCTCGTTGCGCTCATCCCGCCCTTTCTCTTCCGCCGCATCGTTGACGATGCAATTCCGCAGGCCAACAAGGGGCTCATCGTCGCGCTCACGATCGTGCTCGTCGTTGCCGCCTTCGGTGATGCTCTCCTGCAGATCGTGCAGCGGTGGTTCTCTTCACGAATCGGAGAGGGTCTCATTTTCGACCTGCGCGTCGCGCTGTTCGCCAAGGTGCAGACGATGCCGCTTGCCTTCTTTACTCGTACGCAGACGGGAGCACTCATCTCCCGCCTCAACAACGACGTCGTCGGCGCACAGACCGCGGTCACCGGCACGCTCGGCAGCGTGGTGTCGAACGTCGTCGTTCTCGTGACGACGCTCGCGGCGATGTTCGCCCTCGAATGGCGCCTCACTCTGTTGTCGCTCGTCGTACTTCCCGTGTTCATCATTCCGGCGCGTCGTGTCGGTTCGCGCGTGCAGGCAATGTTCCGCGAACAGATGGAACACAACGCGGCGATGAACACGCAGATGACGGAGCGCTTCAACGTGGCGGGTGCGATGCTCGTGAAGCTGTTCGGTCGTCACAAGGACGAAGTTGCCGGCTTCTCGCAACGCGCCGGACGGGTACGCGACATCGGCATTCGCTCGGCGATGTACGGCCGTGTCTTCTTCGTCGCCCTCGGTCTCGTCGGCGCGCTCGGCGCGGTGGCGGTGTACGGCATCGGTGCGTTCCTCGTCATCGACGGTGGCATCACCATCGGCACGCTCGTTGCGATGTCGGCGTTCGTGCAACGCGTGTACCAGCCGCTCACCGGGCTGACGAACGCCCGACTCGAGATTCTCACCGCGTTCGTCAGCTTCGACCGCGTGTTCGAGGTTCTCGATGCGCCCGTTGCCGTGTCTGATGCACCCGACGCGAAGCCTCTCGTCGCAGCCCGTGGTGAAGTGCGCTTCGACCACGTCACCTTCCGCTACCCGCCGGCCGCGGAGACGTCGATCGGATCGCTCGAGGGAACGATGGTCGCCGCGGGAAGCGACCCAGACGTTGACGTGTTGCGCGACGTGTCGTTGCACATCGCACCCGGTGAAACGATCGCCCTCGTCGGACCGAGCGGTGCGGGCAAGACCACGCTCTCGTTGCTCGTTGCCCGCCTGTACGACGTGACGGGCGGAAGCGTGAGCATCGACGGACACGACGTGCGCGGGCTCACCGGCGAGTCACTGCGTGGTGCGATCGGCGTGGTGCCGCAGGACCCGCACATGTTCCACGATTCGGTGCGTGCCAACCTGCTGTACGCCCGTCCCGGCGCGACCGACGACGAGATGATCGCCGCATGTCGTGCGGCACGCATTCACGACGTCATCGCCGCACTTCCTGACGGCTACGACACCGTCGTCGGCGACCGCGGCTACCGCCTGTCCGGTGGCGAAAAGCAGCGTCTCGCCATTGCACGGTTGCTGCTGAAGAATCCCGCGGTGATCGTCCTCGACGAAGCGACGAGTCATCTCGACTACGAAAACGAGGCGCTCGTACAGGAGGCACTCGCCGACGCGATGCGCAACCGAACGGCCCTCGTCATCGCCCACCGCTTGTCGACCGTGCGCGACGCCGACCGCATCGTCGTCGTCGAGGATGGACGCATCGCCGAGGTGGGGACGCACGACGAGCTCATCTCCCGCAACGGCACGTACGCGGCTCTCATCCGCTCGGGTGACGAGATTCGGGTCGACTCCTAGGCACGACCTACTATCTCCCCGGTGGGGGAAGTCGAAGCGAAGCAAGCGGAGTCCGGCGCACTGCGTGTCGTCATCTCCAGTGCATTCGTCATCGCCATGGGTGCGGTGTCGGCGAACACCATGGGTTACCTCGTTCCCGACCTCATGGACGATCTCGGCATCACGCGTGCCGCCGCAGGATTGATCACCGGGTTGTTCTTCGGCGCCACGGGTGCAGGAGCGTTCACGGCCGGCTGGCTCGTCGAACGACTCGGGGTGCGCAACGCCCTCATCATCGCCACGCTCACCGTCACCGTCATGGCGACCTCGTCGAGCTTTGTCGGACAGTACTGGATCCTGCTCTTCTACGGACTCTTCTGCGGCTTTGCGTACTCGATGGCCACCATCGGCACGAACGTTGCCGTCGCATCGGTCGTCACCGCGCGAAGGCGCGGCGTGGCCATGACGACGAAGACATCGTTCGCGCCGTTCTTCTCGGGAAGTTCCGCGATCCTCGTCGGCCTGTTCATCGATGACGTTGGCTGGCGCAACGTTCTGCTCGTCATCGCCGGTTTGTCGGTTCTCGTCGTCCTGCAGACGACCATCAACGTTCCCAAGCGTGCGGTGACGACGGCGACTGCAATCAAGAAGCGCGAGCCATCCGCACCCGCACCGCGAGCCGTGTGGGTGTACGGCGTGTCGGTGTTCCTTTCTTCGGGTGGCGGCAGTGCCTTCTTCCTGTGGATCGTGCCCTATCTCAAGCAACAGCTCGAGCTGTCCTCGCGAACCACGGGCTTCGTCGCCGGCGGCATGACGATGTCGAGCGCCCTCGGCATGATCACGATCGCCACCGTGTCCGACCGGCTCGGTGTCGCACGTCGGTTCCACGTCATCATCACCCTCACCGTGACGTGCGGCGTCGCCGCCCTCGTGCTTGCCGCCAACGATCTGCTGCCGACATGGGTGCTGTTCATCTTCCTTGCCGCCGGAGTGCTCACCGTGGCGACGAATTCCGGCCTGATGCACGTGGCGATCGTCGAGTTGGCGCCGGGTGCGGTGGCGAGGGCCACCGGTATCACCCTCACGGGGTACTACCTCGGTTCGTTCGTTGCACCGTACGCATTCGGGTTCATGGCCGACAACCTCGGGTACCCGGCCGCGTGGCTGATGAGCGGCATCGCCCTGCTCGTGGCGTGCGTCATGCTCGTGTGGATCCAGACTGCGGTGGTGCGTCGCCAGACTGTGGGGTGATGCCCCTCACCCGTCGCCTTTCCGTGGCTCTTGCCGCACTGTGCGTTGTCATCGCCGCGTGCGGAACGGCGGGTGAACCGACAACCGAGACGTCGACGTCCGTCGCCGCGCCGCAAGTGTCGCTTCCCGTTGCCAACTCGTTGCCACCGGTGGACGACGGCGCCGAAACGGTCACACTCGCCGACGGATCGCAGCGCCGCTACCTCGTCACCGAGCCGCCTGTGGGTGACGAAGCCCCTGCCCTCGTCATGGTGTTGCACGGCATCGGCGGATCCGCCGCCGGCGTGCGCGACTACGTCGATGTCGAAGCGGTGGCTGCTGAACTCGACATTCGCGCCGTGGCGGTGTATCCGGAGGGCAGCGGTGACGACGTCGGGTTCCCGCAGTCGTGGAATGCCGGTGGCTGTTGTCCGTTTGCCAACCTCGACGAAGTTGACGACGTCGGATTCCTCGGAGCGGTGATCGAGCGCGTTCGCGAGAAGTACGCAACCGACCCGGCGCGCACGTGGGTGATCGGCCATTCGAACGGCGGGATGATGGCGTACCGACTGGCCTGCGACATGCCGGGACTCGTCTCCGCAATCGGCGTCGGTGCGGGTGCACTGATGACACCGTGCACGTCGACCGCGACTGATTCGGCTGCGGTGAGTTTGGTTCACCTGCACGGCAAACAGGACATGGTCGTGCCGTTCGACGGCGGATCGATCGCCGGCATCACCTTCCCGTCGGCCACCGGGACGCTCGACGCGTGGGGTGCGGCACATGACTGCGTTGCAGCGACCGACACCGCCACGTGGACGTGCCGCAACGAAACGACCGCACGACTCGTCAGCGACGCTTCGTGGGGCCACGAGTGGCAGCCGTCGTGGACGCGAACGATGCTCGAGACTTTCCTTCTCGCCGTTTCGTGACCTGAAAATTTTTCCCATCCCTACCGTGGATGAGCGTGGCGACGCTGCTGCGGGAGGACGTTCTCGATCACTTCGTCACGCTCATGCGCAACGTTTCGCGCACGTGCCGACCCGATGATTCGCGTGCCACGCGATGGCTGTACGACGAGCTTGCGTATCCGTCGGAGCAAACACGCGCGACGATCGACGCACTCGCTCTCGCCGCGTACGACGACGACGGCGCTCCACTACTCGCACCGGGAGTGAACCGGGCCGTCGAGGACACCGTGATCAGCCTCGGTGACGCCCTCGAGCGCCCGGTCGCACTCACGTACGTCGCAACGACGGTGGGAGCGCTGTTCCTCCACCCGCTTCTGCCCGTCGGCGACATCTCGTGGCCACAGGTGATGCTCGTCATTCGACGGCTCGCACAGCACGTTCCGGCGCATGGTGAGAACACGGCCCACGAATCGCACGGGCAGAACGTCGCTTCGCCCGTCGTTCGACGTCACGACGATGACGTCGAGGAGTTTCTCGCGCTGTTTCGTCGTTCGGACGACGTGCTGTACTCGCTCGACCCGGCGACGCGATACGCCGCAATGAACGACTTCGTCGCACGCTGGCATCACGTCGATTCGCGGCCCGTCCACGCGGCGCTCGTGAACGCGGTGCAGACGTGCCGCGCCAACCCCGAGCTGCGGCGCACGGTACGACGCGACATTCTCGAGTCACGTGCGGCGCTGCTGCAGTCCCTGCAGCGGGCATCGGATCCGCGCGCTCCATACGCGGCGGTGCTGTGGACTCTCGTGCGCTGCTTCGCCGTCGGATCGTCGCTTCTGCAGTGCTGCTCACGGGCGATGTCGAACGACGAATGGTCGCCCGCGGCGGCCATCGCCGGTCACCTCCTGTCGTCCGACAACTGACCTCGTCTCGGCAGCCGTTGCCCGGGATGCTCTGCCGGTCGGCGCCGGCCGGTGGTGCTAGCCGACGGTGCGCGAGCTCACCTTCGGTGCCTCGGTGATTCCGTTGTCGCGCAACTCGGTGGCGATCATGTCACGCAACTCGTTCTTCTTGATCTTCGTGCCCGACATCGGGAACTCGTCGACGAAGCGAACGTAACGCGGCACCTTGAACGTCGCGATGACGCCGCGACAATGCTCGATGAGTTCGCTTTCCGTCGCCGATGCACCCGGTTTGAGGAGAATGAATGCCGTCGGCACCTCGTGGTACCGCGCATCGGGTGCACTCACCACTTGTGCAGTATGCACCGCCGGATGGGTCTGCAAGTGATCCTCGATCTCGGCGGCGGCGACGTTTTCGCCGCCCACCTTCAACATGTCCTTCAGCCGCGAGACGTATCGCAGGCGGTCACCGAACACGTACTCACCGAGATCGCCCGAATGGAAAAACCCGTCGGCATCAATGACCTTCTCCGTCATAGCGGGGTCGCGGTAGTAGCCGGAAAAACACGACGGGCCGCGGTACTGAATTTCACCGAGTTCGCCCGGAACCACGTCGCGGCCCGTTTCCGGGTTGACGAGTCGCATCTCCATTCCCGTGAGCGGTCGACCCATCGAACCGAGCCGCACTTCCTGCGGGTCGTCGAGGTTCCCCATCGTCAACAAACCTGCCGACTCGGTGGCACCGAATCCGGCGATCTGCAAGGCATTCGGCAGGCGCTCCTGCAATTCCTTCATTCGTGTCGGCAAACCGACGCTCATGAGAACCGCGCGAATTCGCTTGCCCGTTTCCTCGTCGAAATCGGGATGCATGATGACGCCCTGCCACATCATGTCGAAGGCGGGCCAGGCGACGGTGATCTTCTCGTCGCGCAGCTGACGCGCCGACACACCCGGGTCGAAGTCGCCGGAATGCACGTACGTCGCGCCGCGGACGAGTGCGGTGACCATGAACGCGACCCCGCCGACGTGGAACATCGGCATCGGACACCAAGTTCGGTCGGCGTCGGTGATGCGGAAACTGTCGCGGGCCATCGCCATACCGCAGCGCATGAACGCTTCGTGCGTCATCAGCGCACCCTTCGGACTCGACGTGGTGCCCGAGGTGTACAGGATGAGGGCGACATCGCGCACCGACACACCCCGTCCGCGCAACCAAATTTCTTCACGCGACACGCGTTCGCCGTGGCGCAGGAACGTCTCCGGTGACATCGTCCACTTCTCCGCAGTTGCGTCGTGGAGCACGACGTGGCGAAGCATCGGTGCCTCGGGGATCGCGAGTGTGTCGCCGGGCTGTGCTTCGATGCCCGGTATCGCTTCCTTCACGAGTGCGAGGAAGTTCGTGTACCGCGGATCGCCGGCGGTGAGCATGAGGATGCGCATGTCGCTTGCGCGGATGACGTGACCGAGTTCGCGGGCCTTGAAGCGTGCGTTTATCGGCACGGCGACAGCACCGATGCGTGTCGCACCGATGAGCGCGGCCATGTAGTCGACGTCCTGCGACAGGAGAATGCCGATCTTGTCGTTGCGCGCGATGCCGAGCGCGGCAAACGCTCGGGCGAAGTCGTCGACGCGTTCGTCGAGCTGGGGAAAGGTGACGCTCTGGCGGCGCGTGACGATGGCGTCGTGAGTCCAACGCTCGGCACCGCGGGCGATCATGTCGCCGAACGTCGTCACCGAGATGAGATCGTCGTGACGGTCCATCGGTTGTTCAGCAATCGACGGTGTCGAGCCGACCGGTGCGCACGTCGTACACCGCGCCACCGACCTCGAGGGATGCCGGCAGGAGCGGATAGGCACGGATGCGCTCGACGTCGTGGGCGAGCGACTCGCGCACGTCGGGCGTGGTGCGGAATTCGATGCTGCGGGTGTTCACTCCGTGCTTCTCGGCAATGGTGTCGTGGATGCTCGAGTCGTCGGGCGACGTCATGCGACACTCGGTGTGCGGCATGACGAGCACCCGCTTCACCCCGAGCAGGTACGTGGCGAGCACGAGGGTGCGCAACACGTCGTCGGTGACCCGGGCCCCGGCGTTGCGCAGGATCTTCGCGTCTCCGGCCTTCATCCCCATGAGGGTGAGCGGGCTGATCCGCGAGTCCATGCAGGTGATGATTGCCAGGCCCAGCGCAGCCGTTCCGGTGAGTTCGCCGGCCGAAAATGCATTGACGAAATGTTCGTTGGCCGCAAGCACGTCGGAAAAGGCATGCTTCGGGAACATTCGCTTGAAGACCACGGATTCACAGTAACCACCGTGGACCCCGTACTTCGCCTCGTCGCGGTGACACTGTGCCCTCGTAGCCTCACCATCATGAACAAGCGCTCCCCCCTTGCGTTGCTCGCCGGGCTCGTCACCACGGCCCTGCTGACTGCCGGCATCGGTTCAGTCGCATCCGCCGCCGACGACACCGTCACCATCGGTTTCTCGCTCGAGCCGGTGAGCCTCGACATTTCGGGCACCGCCGGTCAGGCGATTCCCCAGGTGCTGTTGAACAACGTGTACGAGGGTCTCATCCGCATGGAGGACAGCGGCAAGATCGCGCCCGCTCTCGCATCGTCGTTCGAGCAGTCGAAGGACGGACTCAGCTGGACCTTCACGTTGCGCAGGGCCCGCTTCCATGACGGAACTCCGGTGACGACGCGCGACGTGTTGTGGAGTTACAACCGCCTGCTCGACAAGTCGAGCAACGCCGTGCTCGATGCGCAGAAGCAGGAATTCTCCGCGGTGAAGTCGGTGACGGCGCGCGGCACCAACCAGATCGTCATCTCTCTGTCGCGTCGCGACAACAACCTGCCATTCGCGCTCACACAGCGCGGCGGAGTCGTGCTGAAGGCGAACTCGACCAACCTCGCCACCGTTGCCAACGGGACGGGTCCGTACAAGGTGGGCACGTGGAACCGCGGCAACAGCATCACCCTCACACGCAACGATGCGTACTGGGGTCCGAAGGCGCGCACGAAGAACGTGGTGTTCCGCTACATCCCCGATGCCACCGCATCGAGCAACGCAATGCTCTCGGGACAGCTCGACATCCTCACGACCGTCGCCGAGCCGCGACTCGTCGATGCGTTCAAGAAGAACAAGAACCTCAAGGTGAACGTCGGCAGCACCAACTGTGAAGTCGTGCTGAGCATGAACAACGGTCGCGCGCCGTTCAACGACGTGCGCGTGCGCCAGGCGGTGCGCCACGCCATCGACAAAAAGGCGCTCATTAAGACGGCTTCCGGTGGGTACGGCTACGAGATCGGCAGCTTCGTGCCGCCGACCGACCCCTGGTACGAGGACCTCACGGGCCTCTTCCCGTACGACCTGAAGAAGTCGCGTGATCTGTTGCGCAAGGCCGGGTACCCGAACGGCTTCAACGTCACCTACGACGTGCCGCCGATCTTCTATGCAGTCGACTCCCAGGAGTTCATCGCCGCCTCACTGAAGAAGGTCGGCATCAACGTGACGATCCGACCGGTGTCCTGGCCCGAGTGGCTCGACCGAGTTCTCGGTCGCGCCGACTACGACATGTCGATCGTGTGCCATGTCGAACGCAACGACATGGGCATCTACGCGCTTCCCGACTTCTACTTCCGCTACAACAGTGCCGAGTACCAGTCGCTGTTCAAGCGTGCCGGTGAGGCACGTTCGGTGACGCAACAGGTTCAGCTGTTGAAGCGTGCCGCCCGCGTGCTCGCTCAAGACTCGCCGAGCGACTGGTTGTGGGTGATTGCCAACACGCAGGTCGCAAAGAAGAATGTGAGCGGTTTCCCCGTCAACTCGACGGGTGACGCCTACTCCGTCGCCAACATCGTCAAGGGCTGAGCGAACCGCACGCACTACCCTCCTTTCACGGCGACGAGGAGGATTCGGTGACGACGGTGCTTGCTGTGGCGCGCAGGTGCGCGCTGCTCGTCGCATCGCTTCTCGTGTCGTCGCTACTCGTGTTCATCCTCTTGCGTCTGCTGCCGGGCGATCTCGCCCGCACGAAGCTGGGGATGTTCGCCACCAACGAAGAAGTCGAGGCGTTGCGCGCGCAACTCGGGCTCGACCGCTCGCTGCCGGTGCAGTACCTCGAGTGGTTGGGCAACGCCGTGCGCGGTGACCTCGGTACGTCGATGATCTCCGGGGCGAGCGTGGGCGGTGAGCTCGTGGCGAAGTCGGCGGTGACGGTACCGCTCATCGCCGCGGCGAGCGTGGTTGCATTCCTCGTCGCCGTGCCGGTCGGCATGTACGCGGGGGTGCGCCGTCGCTCGTGGCGCGGTGCAACCGTGTCGGGAATCGGCCAACTCGGTGTCGCCGTGCCGACGTTCTGGATCGGCGTTCTGCTCATCACGGCATTCGCCGTCACGCTGCAGTGGCTGCCCTCGGGTGGTTTTCCCGTCGAATCGTGGCGCGACGTCGGCGGCGCGGTGCGCTCGATGATCCTGCCCACGATCACGCTCGCTCTCGCACAGGGCGCGGTACTCATGCGCTACTCGCGCTCGGCGACGATCGACGTACTGAACACCGAGTGGTTCCGCACCGCGCGCGCCACCGGTATGTCGACGCGCACTGCACTGCGGGTGCACGGCGTGCGCAACGTCTTGTCACCCGTCGTCTCGGTGCTCGGTGTGCAACTGGCGACTCTCGTCGTCGGGGCGATCATCGTCGAGAGCGTCTTCGCGCTGCCCGGCGTCGGCCAGATGCTGCTGCAGGACGTGTCGCAACGCGACGTCATCAAGGTGCAGGGCACGGTCGCCGTCACCACGGCACTCGTGTTCCTGGTCGGCTTCGCCGTTGACGGCGCATTGCGGCTCATCGATCCGCGCACACGGGACCGGGCATGAACACCGCGGCCGGCCGTCGTGACCCCTCTTTCGTCGTCGGTGCCGCGCTCGTCGGTATCACGATCGCCACAGTTCTCGTGTCCTACGTATGGACGCCGTTCGATCCGCTCGAGATCAACCCCGACGTGTCGCTGTCCGGACCTGCGTGGCCGCACGTGCTCGGCACCGATGAGAACGGCCGCGACATCCTCAGTAACGTCATCGTCGGTGCGCGCAGCACACTCGGTGTCGCCGTCGGTGCCGTCGTCATCGGAATGCTCGTTGGCACGTTGATCGGATTGCTCGTCGGCACGGCGAGTACGCGGGCGCGGGGCGCGGCAACGTTCGCGATCGACATCGTGCTCGCGCTTCCCTCGGTGCTGCTCGCCATCGTTCTCGCCGCCGTGTACGAACCGTCGACACTCACCGCGATCGTCGCGATCGGCGCGGCTCTCGCCGCCGCCGTCGCCCGCATCGTCGCCCGCGACACCCGTTCGGTGTTGGCCAACGACTTCGTGCTCGCCGCTCGCGCCTGCGGGGCGAACCGCCGCCGCATCATCCACGTGCACGTATTGCCGAACGTGCGCAGCTCGTTGTTCGTGCACGCGTCAGGAGCCGCAGCGGTTGCCATCCTCGCCGAGTCGACGCTGTCGTACATCGGCTTGGGAACGCGACCGCCGACTCCGTCGTGGGGTCGCATGCTCGCCACCTCGCAGCAGTTCCTCATCGTCGAGCCGCTGCACGCACTGTGGCCCGGGATCGCCATCGTCGTCGCCGTGCTCGGGTTCAACCTGCTCGGTGACGGCTTGCGCGAACGACTCGATCCCACGTTGCGGGGTGCGTCGTGACGCTCCTCGAGGTGCGCAACCTCACCGTGCACTTCGGTGACCACGTCGTGGTCGACGACGTGTCGTTCACCATCGAGGCCGGCGGCCGTTTGGGCGTCATCGGCGAATCCGGGTCGGGAAAGACCATGGCGATGCTCGCCGTGCTCGGCGTGCTGCCCGATGGTGCCGACGTGTCGGGCAGCGTTCGTTGTGACGGAGTCGAACTCATCGGTGCCGACGAAGCCGTGCGCGGCTCGGTACGCGGACGCACCATCGGCATGGTGTTCCAGGAACCGCTCACTGCTCTCAATCCGCTGATGCGCGTCGATCGTCAGATCGGCTGGCCGCTGCGCCTGCACCACGGCATGTCGCGTCGTGACGCCGACGCGGCGGCGGTCGAATGGTGCGCGCGCGTCGGGCTCGACGAACCCGAGCGCATCGCCCGCCGACTCCCCCACGAAATGTCGGGCGGACAACGGCAACGGATCGGTCTGGCCATTGCGCTCGCCGCACGACCGCGACTGCTCATCGCCGACGAGCCGACGACCGCACTCGACGTCACCGTGCAGGACGACATTCTGCGCTTGCTCGATTCGCTCGTCGACGGCGACGGTCTTTCACTCGTGTTCGTGTCGCACGACCTGGGCATCGTCGCGCGCATGGCCCGCGACATCGCCGTCATGCGATCGGGTCGCATCGTCGAGAAACGCCCGACGGCCGAACTCTTCGAACGCGCAGAGGACCCGTATGCACGGGCACTCGTCGAATCGGCGCGGCGCGGCACCGTCGATCTGCGCCGACTGCTACGGGGTGAGTCGTGACCGCGCTGCTCGAGGCCCGCGAGTTGCGCCGCGTCCACCGCTCCGGACACGCGGCCCTCGACGACGTGTCTCTGGCGGTTGGGACGGGCGCGCGCATCGGCGTCGTCGGCGAGTCGGGTGCAGGGAAGTCGACCCTCGTGCGCGCACTGCTCGGCCTCGAACCACTCGCCTCCGGCGACGTGCTGTTCCGGGGTGCTCCGCTGTCGCAGTGTGACATCGTGGCGTTTCGTCGCGCGGTGCAGCCGGTGTTCCAAGATCCGCGGTCATCGCTGAATCCCCGTCTCACCGTCGGACGCATCGTTGCCGAACCGCTCGAGTGCCTCGGCATCGAAGTCGATCGTGCGTCCCGCGTCCGCGAGGTACTCACCGACGTCGCTCTCGACGAATCGTTCGCCGAACGGTATCCGCACGAGTTGTCGGGTGGACAACGCCAGCGCGTTGCCATCGCGCGCGCACTCGCACCGTCGCCGCAGGTACTCATCGCCGACGAACCCGTGAGCGCACTGGACGTGCTCATTCGCGACGAAATCGTCGCGTTGCTCGACGACCTCATCGAACGCAGAAACCTGTCGCTCGTCCTCGTATCTCACGATCTTGCGGTGGTTGCACGGCTGTGCACCGAGATCGCGGTCATGCGCAACGGTCGCATCGTCGAACACGGTCCGATCGCGCGTGTCGTCGGATCGCCGGTCGACGACTTCACGCGCCGAATCGTTGCCCTCGCAACGTCCGGTTCGCGTTAGAGCAGCTTCACCCCGAACCTCTGGAGAAAGCCCGCCGTTGCGGCGAAGATTGCCATCGTCGCGGCGATCGAACCGACGAGCGCCCACCAGAATCCGATTCGACCGAGGAGCCAGGGGAAAATGAGCAGCAGCGGCAGCGTGATCAGCACGTACCAGAACGTGTAGACGGAAAACTCCGAGAGTTTCGCCGTCTTCTCTCCCCCGCTGTACAGAACGACGAGGGTGATGATCGTGACAAGCGGCAGGGCCGCAACGAGGGCACCGAGCCGGGCACTGCGCTTGGCCGTTTCGGCGATGACGACGAGCATCACGGATGCGAGCGCATAACGAGCAACGAGACCCATGAAGAAATTTCCCTCCGTCCATCACTGTATGGGAGTCGCAATTCTTCGCTACTGTCGATCGGGTGACAGGGGGACGTCACCTCGTACGCTGCTGCGCCGTGCTCGTTGCGCTGTCGCTGTTTCTTGCGCCCGCGACGAAGGCATCAAACGACGAGGACGCCGAGGGTCCGTACATCCGCGGACGCAAGAAGCGCGCCGAGTGGAAGTACACGTTCCCCGTTGCCGGACCCGACGTGTTCTTCGACGATTACCACCTCAACTACCCCGCCACGGATCTCACCGGCTGTCGTCAAACGGTTCGTGCACCGATTTCCGGACTTATCGTCGACGTGCGCAAGGTGGACAACTGGGATCCGGCGGTCGACGACCCCGGTACGCGTGGCGGACTCACCATCACCATGCACGGTGACGACTTCGTGCGCTACTACTTCTCGCATCTCGGGCGACTCATGGTGAAACGCGGACAACGCGTCGAGTCGGGCCAGAAGATTGCCACCGTCGGTCAATCGGGAAATGCACGGGTCACGCTGTGCCACCTGCATTTCGGTGTTTCACGGATATGCCCGCAGTCGGAGCAGAACTTGCGACGCGGTGAGATCTGGCCGGCGAAGTACCTGCGCGCGTGGCAACGCGGCGAGCAGTTGTCGCCGAACGAGGAGATGCGCGAACTCGTCCGCCGCACCCCCTCCGCCTGCATCGTCGCCGCCGCCGCACAACGCAGGGGCGGCGATCAGTAGATCGCCGTCACTGCGTCATCAACACAGTCCCTAAAGGTGGCGACCAGTAGGTCAGGTGTAGTACGGGTTCGCGCCGGTGGAGTGATCGGTGAGGTCGCGCACGCGGGTGATCGCCGGCACCTTGTCGGCGATCATCGTCTGCACACCCTCGAGCATCGTCTGACGACTCATCGAACATCCGTGGCAACCGCCCCCCATCGTGAAATATGCGGTGCCCTGCTCATCGTGCCCGGCAAACGTGACGAAACCACCGTGTGCGGCAAGTGCCGGGTTCACCTCAACGCGCACCACTTCTTCGATCGCCTTCGACACGTCGTCGCCGGTGACGAGACCCTCGACCTGGGGTGCGCGCGGCTTGTTCGGGTTGCGAATGACGAGGCCGGCGTTGTCGGAATAGTCGAGCTGGGCGCCCTGGAATGACTCGACGTCACGACCGGGAATGATCACCTTGAATCCGTCGATCGTGCGCACCTCTTCGTCCATCGCCGCGGTGAGGAACTCCTCGAAAGCGAGGTCGTAACGGAAGTCCTCGCCCGGCTGCGACGCAACGGCCAGGCGCAGGCCGAGTTTTTCGGCATCCGGCTCGGTGTCGCGCAACTCGCGCAGCTTCACCATGGCTTGCTCGGTGATGGTGATGATCGTGTCGCGCTGCTCGGAGAGCGCAGCGAACGGCGACGTCGGGGTGGTGCTCACGACGGGCAGGCTACCGATGTACTTTCTCGCCCGCGTTGCCCAGCCGTACGAAAAGACATTGCTGTAGAGTGACGTCGTCACGCACGGGGAGTCCGAGGATCGTCGGACTGAGAGGGTGGACGCCACCACCGACCCGCACAACCTGATCTGGGTCATGCCAGCGGAGGGAGCAGACAATGAACGAATG
>JBIIDI010000134.1:0-4338 GCA_044238425.1 Ilumatobacteraceae bacterium | reverse complement strand
GGTGCTCGGTCCGACGGAGAGCATGCTCATCGCCTCGCGCGACACCGATGCGCGCCGTGCGGCACTCGACCTGCTCATCGAAGCGGAGCACGGCGAGGACTCGACGGTGTTTCTCGTCTGCGACGACAGCGCGATGATCGACGCAATCGACGCCCATCTCGCCGACTTCATGCGGGAGATGCCCGAGATTCGCCGTACGGCTGCGCATGCATCGCTCGGCCGCAACGGTGGCGCGATCCTCGTCGATTCGCTCGCCGATGCGGCCGTTGTCGCCAACGACTTCGCCCCGGAACACCTGCAAATCGCCTTCGACGGTCGACGTGCCGACGAACTCGTCGCGGCGATTCACCACGCCGGCGAGATCCTCGTCGGTCAGGACACCCCGTTCAGTGCGGCAAACTTCGTTCTCGGATGTCCAGCGTCGCTGCCGACGAGCGGGTTCGCAAAGGTGTCGTCGGGCATCACCGTCGATGCGTTCCTGAAGCGCACCGCGATTGCCCGGGCGGATGCGAACGCGCTCGCACGAATGTCACCGACGATCACGACGCTTGCCGACCACGAGGGCTTCCACGCCCACTCGATGGCAATCCGCCGCAGAACCGCCGAATAACCGCGCTACTGCGCGACGGTCGGTGCGCCCGTGCGCACGACGAACTCACCGTTGACGTGATCGACGACAATGAGCGACTCACCCGTCGACTCCGACACCTTTCCCTCGAGGATGAGCACCGATGCCGGATCGGCGATCGTGCGCTGGATGAGCCGCTTCAGCGGCCGCGCACCGAAGTCGGGGTCGTACCCCTGCTCCGCGAGCGCAATTCGCGCCGTCGGCGTGACGGCGAGCACGATGTTGCGTTGTGCCACGCGATCGATGAGTCGCTGCAACTGGATCTCGAGGATTGCACCGAGGTCCTCGCGCGACAACTGCGTGAAGCGCACGATTTCGTCGATGCGGTTGACGAATTCGGGCTTGAAGTACTCGATCGGCTCGACGGGAAGGTTGCTCGTCATGATGAGCACGGTGTTCGTGAAGTCGACGGTGCGACCCTGTCCGTCGGTGAGTCGACCGTCGTCGAGCACCTGCAGCAGCACATTGAACACTTCGGGGTGCGCCTTTTCGAGTTCGTCGAGGAGTACGACGCTGTACGGACGACGACGCACCGCTTCGGTGAGCTGACCGCCTTCGTCGTATCCGACGTACCCCGGGGGCGCTCCGACGAGACGGCTCACCGAGTGCTTCTCGGAGTACTCACCCATGTCGATGCGCACCATTGCGCGCTCGTCGTCGAAGAGGAATTCGGCGAGGGCACGTGCGAGTTCGGTCTTGCCCACGCCCGTCGGACCGAGGAACATGAACGACCCGATCGGACGATTGGGATCGGACAAGCCGGCACGTGAACGTCGGATCGCATTCGCGACGACGTGCACTGCGGCATCCTGCCCGACGACGCGCTGATGGAGAAGGTCCTCGAGGTGCACGAGCTTGTGCATCTCCCCTTCCATGAGCCGCGTGACGGGTACTCCCGTCCACTTCGACACGACTTCGGCGATGTCCTCGGCGTCGACTTCCTCCTTCAACATCCGTTCGTCGCGCTGCGACTCCGACAGCTGCTGCGTGGCCTCGTCGACCCGCCGCTCGAGTTCGGGAATGCGGCCGTAGATGAGCTCCGCCTTTTTCGTGAGATCCGTCTCGCGTTCGGCCT
Source organism: Ilumatobacteraceae bacterium (assembly GCA_044238425.1). Classification (GTDB taxonomy): domain Bacteria; phylum Actinomycetota; class Acidimicrobiia; order Acidimicrobiales; family Ilumatobacteraceae; genus F1-60-MAGs027. The sequence continues at coordinate 2,635 of JBIIDI010000134.1, read as the reverse complement.
GCTGGCGCAGCGCCTCGAGCTCCTCTTTCAACGTGCGGATGGCGGCGATTCCCTGCTTCTCCGCCTCCCACCGCGACTTCATCGCCCCGGACTGTCGGCGCAACTCGGTGAGTTCGTCCTCGAGGTCGGCAAGGCGGCTCACCGATGCCTTGTCCGTTTCCTTCTCCAGTGCGACACGCTCGATCTCGAGTTGCATGATCCGCCGCTCGACGACGTCGATCTCCGTCGGCATCGAGTCGATCTCGATGCGCAGTTTGCTCGCCGCTTCGTCGACGAGATCGATCGCCTTGTCCGGAAGGAAGCGGTTCGTGAGATAGCGGTTGGACAGTACCGCTGCACTGACGAGTGCGTTGTCCTGAATGCGCACGCCGTGGTGCACCTCGTAACGTTCCTTCAGACCGCGAAGAATTGCGATCGTCGCTTCAACGGACGGCTCGCCGACGTACACCTGTTGGAAACGCCGTTCGAGTGCGGCGTCCTTCTCGACGTGCTGGCGGTACTCGTCGAGCGTCGTCGCACCGATCATGCGCAACTCGCCGCGGGCGAGCATCGGTTTGATCATGTTGCCCGCGTCCATCGCACCCTCGGCACCGCCCGCTCCGACGAGCGTGTGAATCTCGTCGACGAACGTGATCACCTCGCCACGTGAGTCGGTGATCTCCTTGAGCACGGCCTTCAGTCGCTCCTCGAACTCGCCGCGGTACTTCGCCCCGGCGAGCATCGCACCGAGATCGAGCGACATGAGACGCTTGTCGCGCAACCCCTCGGGAACGTCGCCCGATGCAATGCGTTGGGCGAGCCCCTCGACGATCGCCGTCTTGCCGACGCCCGGTTCGCCGATGAGCACGGGGTTGTTCTTCGTGCGTCGCGACAACACCTGCACGACGCGGCGGATCTCCTCGTCGCGTCCGATTACCGGATCGATCTTTCCCGCGCGGGCGCGCGCGGTGAGATCGACGGCGTACTTCTCGAGGGCTTGGAACTGGTCCTCGGGGTTCTGGCTCGTGACACGGTGCGAACCACGGACCTCACGCAGGGCCGTGAGCATCTCGTCAGACGCAATGCCGATGCGTTCGTGCATCGCGAGCACGAGATGTTCGACGGAGAGATAGTCGTCGCGGAGTTCCTCGCGCACGCCGTTCGCGGCGGTGAACACGCCGGCGAGCTCGCGGTTCATTCGTGGTTCGCCACCACCCTGCACGCGGGGCAACTTGCCCACCGCGGTGGCGGCCTTCTCGGCAACGACCGCCACCGACACACCGAGCTTGGCGAGAAGCGGATGCACGACGGTGTCGGTCTGGGCGACGAGGCTCGCCAACACGTGGTCGACGGTGAGTTCGGGATTGCCGTTCGCCGTTGCCGTTGTCATCGCCGTGGTGACGACTTCGGTCGTCTTCGTCGTCCACTTGCGGGGATCAAGTGTCATCGCTGCACCTCCGGGTTCCTGTCATCGTTGCGTCGTGTGTCGGTGATCGTCATCGGCGCTCGTCGAGGAAGCCGCCGGGTCGGGCGAAGAATCCGAGCGACTGGCGCAGCGGCACGATCTCGTTGCGACCGCCCCGACGCTGCAATTCGGCGCGCAACTGCGTCACCTCGGCGCGCAATTGCTCGACTTCGTTTTCCAGCTCGAGAACCTGACGAATCCCTTCGAGGCTGAGTCCGAGGTTCGTCAGCTCGGCAATGCGTCGCAACAACGCGATGTCGGCATCGCTGTAGCGACGGTTGCCGCCCTGCGTGCGGGCCGGGCGCACGAGGCCCCGGCGTTCGTAGATGCGCAACGTTTGCGGATGAACACCGGCGAGTTCGGCTGCCACCGAGATGACGTACACCGCGAGGCGTTCCCGATCGCGACGTGCTTCGTTGCCACTCATGTCACGCACCTCCATGCGTTTGGCTCGACGTATGGCCGGATGCGGAAGCTGCTCGTCGCGCTTCCCCGTCCTGCAGTCGGGCGAACCGCTCGAGCAACTCGCGTTCCTCGTCCGTGAGCGACGTCGGCACGCGCACGTCGACGGTGACGATGAGATCGCCCGACTCCTTCTCCGTGACGACACCACGACCCTTCACCCGGTGGCGGCTGCTCGGTTGGGTTCCCGGGCGCAACTTCAACGTGACGACGTCGCCGTCGAGCGTCTCGACCGGAACGTTCGCACCGAGTGCGGCATCGGTGAACGAGATCGGCACGGTGACGGCGAGATGATGTCCGTCGCGGCGGAAGCGGGGGTGTGCAACGACACGGCACACGACGAACAAGTCCCCGGCGGGTCCGCCGTTGCGTCCCGGTGCTCCCCTGTTCTTCAATCGGATACGCGAGCCGTCGACGATGCCGGCGGGAACGCGCACCTTCACCTCGCGATCGCGCATCTGCACGCCCGAGCCGGAGCACGACGTGCACGGAGAATCGATCGTCACGCCACGCCCGGCGCATCGCGGGCACGGTGAGCTGAACGCGAAGCCACCTTGGTTCGTCTCGACCGCACCGCGTCCGTTGCACTGTGCGCAGCGCGAGGGTTGCGTTCCCGGCCGCGCACCCGAGCCGTTGCACGTCGTGCACGACGCCTCCGACGTCAACTGCAACGTCGTCGTCAATCCCTTCACCGCGTCGATGAACTGCAACGTCAGCGTGGCTTCGAGG
>JBIIDI010000028.1:0-15288 GCA_044238425.1 Ilumatobacteraceae bacterium | reverse complement strand
AGATCACGAAGTACGTCGGGCTCGTGGGTTTGATGATGGCGGCGTTCGGCGTCGGCTTCCTAGCGCCATTGCTCGTCGTGTTCCTGCAACTCGTCGAGGTCGTCACGCCGCGCACGTTGCTTCGGCAGTGGCGGATCGCAATCCTCGTCATACTCGTCGTTGCCGCGGTCATCACGCCGAGCGGCGATCCCGTGTCCCTCGCCGCTCTCGCCATGCCGATGATCGTGCTGTACGCCATCGCCATCGCCGTCGGTTCGGTCGTTCTCTGGCGCCGTCGCCGGCGCTCGGGCAACCGATGACCGCGGAGGAGCGCAACAGGAGACTTGCCCATCTGACGTTTCCCGTCGACCGGTTCCAGACGGCAGCGATGGATGCAATCGATGCGGGGGAGTCGGTGCTCGTTGCGGCGCCGACCGGATCGGGCAAGACCGTCATCGCGGAGTACGGAATCCTGCGTGCTCTCGATGCGGGCCGTCGTGCTTTCTACACCGCCCCGATCAAGGCGCTGTCGAACCAGAAATTCCACGACCTGCGCGCTCTATGGGGTGAGAACCGGGTCGGACTGCTCACCGGGGACAATTCGATCAATTCCGACGCGCCCGTCGTCGTCATGACGACCGAAGTTCTGCGCAACATGATTTACGCGCGATCACCTGCCGTCGACGAGCTCGGCGTCGTCATCCTCGACGAGGTCCATTTTCTGCAGGACGCGTACCGCGGCCCTGTATGGGAGGAAGTCATCATCCACTTGCCACCCGAGGTTCAACTCGTGTGCCTGTCGGCGACCGTCTCCAACGCCGACGAGATCACCGACTGGTTGACGACGGTCCGCGGGGCGACCCGAGCGATCGTCGAGACGAAGCGTCCGGTTCCTCTGCACCATCTCGTCGCCTACGGCGATGCCCGCTCCCATGACGTGGTGCTCGGCGACGTGCTTCGGGACGGTCGCGGCAATGCCGATCTCGTCACGATGCTGGCCCGAGCCCGAAACGTACCGGGTCGCTCCGGTTTGCGACACCGCTCGACACGGCTCTTCCCACCGGCGCGCAGCGAGATCGTGGAACGGCTGCGCGAAGAGGACCTGCTGCCGTCGATCTACTTCATCTTCAGCCGCCAGCAGTGCGACGAAGCGGCGCGAGCGTGCGTGCGACTCGGTATGTGCCTCACCTCCGACGAGGAGCGCGCGGAGATTTCGCGCTTCGTCGATCAGCGCCTCGCCGACATACCGGTGGAGGATCTCGCGGTGCTCGGATTCACCGAGTTCGCCACGCTGCTCGAAAACGGCATCGCGGCCCACCATGCGGGAATGGTGCCCGCTTTTCGCGAAACAGTCGAGGCGCTCTTCGTTCGGGGTCTGCTCAAGGTGGTGTTCGCGACCGAGACTCTCGCGGTCGGGTTGAACATGCCGGCCCGATCCGTCGTCATCGACAAGCTCTCGAAGTTCACGGGCGATCACCATCACCTGCTCACCGCGGCCGAGTTCACCCAGCTCACCGGTCGCGCGGGTCGACGGGGGATCGACACCCAGGGCGTTGCGGTGGCGGCATGGAACGCGTACGTCGACATCGATCACCTCGTCACGCTGGCGACGAGCCGCTCGTTCCGACTCACGTCGTCGTTCCGACCGACGTACAACATGACTGCGCATCTCGTGCGGGCACACAGCCGCGAAGAAGCACGTCACCTCCTCGATTTGTCCCTTGCCCAGTACCAGGCCTCGAAGGGCGTCGTCGATTTGCGCAGCAGGATCGAGCGACGCCGCCGGGAACGCGATCGACTGCGCTCGCAGACGCGGTCGCCTTTCGGCGACATCGACGACTACCGAGCGTCCCACGACCGTCGCGGACCTGATCGTGCGGCCATCGAAGCGGCGCTGTACCGACTCGCACCCGGTGATGTGGTGACGTTCGACGACCGGCTCGTCGTCGTGCTCGCGACCGCACAACGATCGAAGGGAGTGAAGGTGACGACACTCGACGCTTCGCGCAAGGTTCGCGCCCTCACCGCCTCCGATTTCACCGAACTTCCGTTGACATCCGGCACGCTCGACACCCGGGGAATCGTCGATCAGCGAGACACCAAGGCACTGCGCGAAATCGCCCATCGTCTCGGGCGAATGACGCCGCGCAAGCGTTCCCCACGCATCACGCCGGAGCGGCATGCCGTAGAGGACGACCCCGATCTGCATCATCGCCTGAATGCCGCCCGCTCCGCCGATCGCATCGACCGCGAACTCGAGGCGCTCGAGGCGCGCATCGACCGCTCGGGACGCGTCGTTAGTAGACGCTTCGACGACATTGTCGGCGTACTCACCGAATGGGGATACGTCGATGACTGGACGTTGACCGCGCGCGGCGAGGTTCTCACACGGGTGTTCCACGAGTCCGACCTGCTCGTCAGCGAGTGTCTCGTCGAAGGTGCGTTCGACGACCTCGACGCATCGTCACTTTCCGCCGTCGCATCCATGTTCGTGTACGAACACAGAGGTGCCGATCCCGCACCTCCCGCGCGTTTTCCGTCGACGGCACTGAAGTCGCGCTGGCTTTCCGTGGAGCGAATCTCACGTCGCATGTCGGCCGATGAGTCGCGGGCAGGGGTCCCGGTGCACCGCACACCGGATCCGCACATCGCCGGCCTCATGTGGTCATGGGCACAGGGTGGCGAACTCGCCGAGGTGCTCCCCGACGACGTCGTCGCCGGCGATTTCGTGCGGCTCACGAAACAGACGGTCGATCTCGTGCGTCAGGTGGCAACGGTCGCGCCGCGTGCGGAGACACGCGCGACGGCACAGGAGGCGCATCGCCGTCTGGTCCGCGGGATCATCGCCGTGTCGAGCTCGCTGGAACCCGCGTGACGATCCGGCGTGGCGAGTCGTGGGGTGTGACGGGTCCGCGTGATCCGGCCGTACCCGCCGCCCGATCCGACCGCGAGCTGCACGAGCGGTTCCGCGACGGTGCAACGACCGTCCATCTCGACGGTGGCGACTTTGCGACCGCATTCGGCGCATCGGCGCGCGCACGTTCCCGCTCCGCTCGCGTCACGACGTTCGTCGTCGACGCATACGACGTGACTTGGACGTCGGACGCCGGTTCGGTGGCCGTGCTGACCTGCCGTTCGCACTGCATCCACGGCTCCTGGTGGCACGGTGATTCATGGTGGTTCTCCGCGGGCGGCTACGTCGGTGGGAGGGACGTGCTGCCCCGCAGCCATCCGAACGACGGAATTGCCGAAGTGCTCCACGTCGACGCAACCATGTCGTTGCGTCAGCGCTACGACGCACGACGGCGTCTGCGGTGGGGCACGCACCTTCCGCATCCCGATCTTCGGGTGTCACGTGCCGCGTCGTTGACATGGGAATCGCGCAGCGCTTTACCGCTCGTCGTCGACGGGACGAAAGTTGGTCGTGCGGTGAAGGTGCACATTGCGGTCGTACCCGATGCATGCCGGGTAACGGTTGCAGCGGGAGTTGAGTGACGGTGCTCGAGACACGGTGTTCGACACACGGTGCTCGAGACACGGAGTACAGTGACCCCATGGCTGCGGTCGATTCCGGGCAACGCGATGAGTTGAAGCGGCGGGTGTGCGAAGCCATCGACGCTCGCGCGGAATTGCTCGTTGACGTCAGCCACGGCATCCATGCCCATCCCGAACTGAATTACGAGGAACACTACGCCCACGATCTGCTCACGAGATCGCTCGAAGCCGACGGAGTCGACGTGCAGCGGGCCGCCTACGGTCTCGACACGGCATTCGCGGCACGATCGGGAAGCGCGGGTGCCAACGTGGCGATTCTCCTCGAATACGACGCTCTCCCGGGTATCGGCCATGCGTGCGGTCACAACATCATCGCAGCCGCCGGGTTGGGTGCAGCAATTGCCTTGGCCCCGATCACCGGTGATGCAGGGGCACGGCTCACCGTGCTCGGCACGCCCGCCGAGGAGGGCGGGGGAGGCAAGATCGAGATGGCCCGTGCTGGTGCGTTCGCCGATCTCGATGCGGCAATGATGATTCATCCTGCCGACGCCGACTTCGCGCGAATGAATGCGATCGCCATTCAGCAACTCGTCGCACGGTACGTGGGACAGGCCGCACATGCCGCGGTGTCTCCGCACCTCGGTCGCAATGCACTCGACGCCGCGGTTCTCGGCTACGTGAACGTCGCCGCCCTTCGCCAGCACATCCGTCCCACCGAGCGCGTCCACGGCGTGTTCACCAAGGGGGGAGACAAGGCGAACATCGTTCCGCACGAGGCGGAAACCTCGTGGTACGTGCGCAGCGACACGATCGAAACGCTCCAACCGTTGAAGGAACGCGTGTCGGCATGTCTGCACTCGTCGGCAACGGCGACGGGCTGCGAGGTGGAATTGCAGTGGAAGCCGAATCCGTACGCCGACATCGTCGACAACATGGCGCTGCTCGAGGCGTATGCGGCGAATTCGACGAACGTCGGCCGCCCGCTCGATGCCCACGCCACGACGGGTCTGGGCGGTGGTTCCACCGACATGGGCAACGTCAGCTACCTCGTACCGTCGATCCATCCGATGATCCGCGTCGCTCCCGCGGGAGTGTCGCTGCATTCACCGGAGTTCGCCCGCTACACGGCATCACCGACGGCCGATCGCGCGGTCATCGACGGTGCGAAGATCATGGCGATGACGGTCATCGACATGTGGCTTGACGCGGCGCTGCGGGACGCGGTGAAGCGCCAATTCGGTGACGGTGACGTGCCCGACGGCGTGCTCTGACCGTCCCTGCCGGGAAGCGGACCTTTTCGTAGTATCGCCGCGTGACGGTGTACGTTCCCGAGTCGTTCACCGCGCAGGAATCCGACATCCTGCGGCGGTACTTCACCAACCTCGATTTGCCCGTCTTCGGCCTCGTCAATCTCCCCGAGGTCGTGAAGGGTGCCTTGTTCGCCCGGTACAGCCGTACGGCGAAGAGCTTGCGACGCCTCTTCCTCGACGAGTTCGTCGAGGATCTCGATCTGCGCGGAGACGAATCAGTCGACGCCACGGTCGGCGTGTCCCGTGCCGAGCAGCTCTATGAGCGGATCTTCGTCGAGTACGGCGACGACAGCGTCGCCCAGCTGGGCGGAGTGCATCTTGCGTGCGAACAGGCGTCGAACGTGCTCACGAAGATCCTCGAATGGGGTCGACTCATGTCGTACCTCGAGCAGAGCACCCGCTACATCTCGTACGACGCCCGCCTCGGCGGCCGGTACCGCTATTACCGCGATCCCGAGATCCTCAACGGGCCGTTCGGCACCCGTTATGTCGGCGACATGGACCGACTGTTCGACTCCTACAGCGGCCTCGTCGAATCGCTGACGAAACACGTCAGGGCGACGATTCCCCAGGGCAGTGACTCGGATTTCGTCTACCGACAGGCAACGCGCGCAAAGGCGCTCGACGCGGTTCGCGGCGTCCTTCCGGCGGCGTCGTTGTCGAACGTCGGCATCTACGGCACCGGGCAGGCATACGAGGCGTTGCTGCTGCGGATGCGGGCACATCCGCTTCCCGAGGCGCGTCGCTACGCCGACCTCATGCTCACCGAGCTGCGCAAGGTGATTCCGACCTTCCTGCGCCGCGTCGACATGCCCGATCGTGGCGGAGCATGGAGCGACTACCTCGCGACGAACCGCGAGCGCACCTCCGAACTCGTCGACGAACTGTTCGGCCATGTCGAACCGCGTGACGCCGCCGAGGTGAGCCTCGTCGACTTCGATCCCGACGGCGAGGACAAGCTGCTTGCGGCGATCTGCTACTCGTCGTCGCATCTTCCCGAGTCACAGTTGCTCGAGCGGGTTCGCGACCTGTCCCATCCGCAACGTGTGGCACTCATTGCGTCGTACGTCGGCGAACGCGGCAACAGACGACACAAGCCGGGTCGCGCGTTCGAACGCCTCAACTACCGCTTCGACGTGCTCGGCGACTACGGAGCATTCCGCGACCTCCAGCGTCACCGCCTGCTCACGATCGAGTGGCAACGTCTCACCCCCGATCACGGGTACGCACGTCCGGACATCGTCGACGAAGCCGGAGAAGCGGGAATCTTCGACGAGGCGATGGAACGCTCGCGCGATCTGTACGAGGCGCTGCGACCCGACTACCCGGAACAGGCGGCCTACGCGGTGAGTATGGCGTACAGACTGCGGTACGTCATGCAGTTCAATGCGCGCGAAGCCATGCACATGCTCGAGCTGCGATCGGCACCGCAGGGCCATCCCTCATACCGCAGAGTGGCCCTCGAAATGCACCGACTCATCGCCACGCAAGCGGGACACCGCGCGGTGGCCGATGCGATGACCCATCTCACGACCGAAGCTCCGATGCTCGAGCGACTCGAGGCCGAGCGCCGGATCGAGTCGAAGCGTCGCGATTCGCACGACCGCACGTAGTCCCGGGCCGTCCGATCACGGCGCCACGCGGGTCGTCATCTCGGGTGCGCCCGCTTCGCCCATTCGTCGGCTAAGGTTCGCGCCCGAATGAGTGACGAGATGGACGACACGATGGACGGAGCGGACGACTCGATCGACGCCTCGATGGACGATGCCGACGGCGCGGGGGAGGACCTCGGGGCTCTCGACGTCGATCCGGAGGATCTCGACGACGATTCGGTTGCACTCGAAGTCGATCTCGAAGGGGACAACCTCGACACCGAGACGGCGACCGCCGACGACATCGAGGTTCCCGTCGCCCCCGATCGCCTGGGAATCGACGACGAAGAGGAAGAGGAGCGTCCCCGCCGTCGCGTGTCGGACGAGGACGTCGACGACAACGAAATGCTGTCGAAGGAAGACGTCGAGGCCGACCTTGCCTCGATCCTGCAGGAGAAGCTCGCATCGAGTGACGAATTCGCACCCGAGGACGAGGTGGCGGAGCAGGAGGACTTCACCGACGGCACGCCGATGCTGCAACCCCGACGTCCCGACGAGGAGCATTGCCAGCAGTGCTTCCTGCTCGTGCGACGCAGTGCACCGAAGTGTCCGGTCGACCACGACCTGTGCCCGCTGTTTCCGTCGCACTGACGCCGTGAACGAGCCGGGTCTTGCCGGCATGGTGCCCGTCGTTCGCAATGCGCGAATTTCCGATGCCGAGGTGGTCGGGATTCTGTGCGCGGCGGCCGAGTTCGCGATGGCGGAGTTCCGCGGCGGCGACGTGCTGCGCGGCGACACGCCGGTGCCGGGTCTCGACGTTGATTCGCCGGTGCGGGTGTGGCTTGTTGCCGAGATCGGTGAACACGTCGTCGGCATGCTCACAGCTCGCCGTGAAGGCGACGTCCTCGTCGTCGACCGTGTCTACGTCGAACCTTCCGCACGCGCCCACGGGGCCGGTGACGCCCTCGTTGCAGCGCTGTTCGATTCTGCGCGCGTGCGCGGCATCGCTCGCGTCGACGGTTGGGCGCTGCCGGGTGACCGGGAAACGAAGAACCTCTACGAACGCAACGGAATGACGGCGCGCGCGATCATTGCATCGCGCATGGTTGCCGACGCACCGGGCGACTGAGCGCCAACCACGGTTCGAGTGCCGTCGGCTACTTGCCCTGCCACTTCGGTGCGCGCTTTTCGATGAAGGCAGCGAGACCTTCCTTCGTGTCCTCGGTCTTCAGGATGCGTCCGAACGCTTCGTCGGTCATCTTGATGAGAGTTGCGTCGTCGGCATAGTCCGCGGCAAGGACGATCTTGCGGCTCTCCCACACGGCAACGGGAGCCGACGTGCAGATCTTCGCCGCCAGTTCGAGCGCAGCGTCGAGTGCCTTGCCCGGTTCGGTGATTCGCGACGCGAGACCGAGCTCGTAGGCACGTTGCGCGGGGATCGGATCACCGGTGAGGATCGCTTCCATCGCCGCGGCGCGACCGATGGCGCGCGGCAATCGGAACAGGCCGCCTGCACCGGCGATGAGGTTGCGCTTCACTTCGGCGAGACCGAACGATGCCCGCGTCGACATCACGACGAGATCGGCGGAGAGGACGATTTCGCAGCCTCCGGCAGTCGCAAGACCGTCAACGGCGACGATGATCGGCTTCTTGCGCTCGCGGTACACGATTCCGGCGAAACCACCGCGGGCAGTCATCAGCTTGTCGGACAACCCCGCATTGATCGCCTTGAGATCGGCACCCGCACAGAACACGGGCTTTTCCTGACCTTCGCTGTTGGCGGTGAGCACACCCACCCACACGTTGGGATCGGCCTCGAGCTTGTCGATTGCCGCCTCGACGCCGTTGGCCACTTCGGGGCTGATGGCGTTGCGAGCCTGGGGGCGGTTGAGAGTGATGATCGCAACTTGTCCGCGCGTCTCGTACAGAACGACATCGTTGTCGGAAATGGAATTTTCGGCCATGGCCGAAGACTAGTTCGCGGCGGCTTCGGGACTTTCTTCGGAGCCGAGTACGGTGCTCGCATCAACGATGCCATCGGCTGCGGGTGCCGTCGATGAGGCCGTGGCAACCGTGTTCGCTGCGGTTGCCGTCGGTGTCGTGTCCGACGGTGCGGATGGCGTTGCCGTATCGCGTGGCGAGCGCTCGGTGCGACCGCCGGTACGGGCGGGCTTCTTGTTGTCGCGACGCGTGGGACGCAAGGGTCGCGGCATCGGCGCATCGGCCGCAACCGGAATTCCGAAGAGCTCGGCGATCTGCGGCAGGGCACGACCGAGTCGCGCTACGGTCGTGAGCAAGTCCTTGCTCACCTTGTCGGGAGTGCGCTGGGGACGCACGGCGAGTCGCACCGGCGAGAAGGCGAGCGCCTCGAGCACGATGATCCAACGATCCGGGGTCGCGTCGGGTACGAGATTCTCGGCCACGCACGCAACGAGTCGCGCGTTCATCTCGGGTTGCGGCGGCATGCCGGCCTTCGGCGGATTCGACGCGAGTCGCAGTGCTGCAACGACACGACCGACACCGATCGCTTCGTCGAGCGCCGCATGCCACTGCGTGATCTCCGACTCCTGGCGACGGTCGAGAGCTGCGCGCATCGACTCGCGCACGTCGGCGATGCTCGAATCGGCGAGCAATTGCGGATCGTTCGCCTTGGCCACGATCGCACGGAGGTCGCGGAGGTCGATGTCGTCGAGGATGGTCATCGCCGCATCGGCCATGTCGCGCCACTCGGCGACCTTCAACCGGGGAAGAAGACCGAGAGCGAAGTTGACGAGGTTCTCTGCGTTGATGAGCGGCTGATTCGCCTTGGCAAGTTCCTGATTCTGCTTCTTCACCGCTTCACGGACCGCCTTGGCTCCGCCACGCAGTACCTGCTCGGCGACGGGGCGCTCTTCGGGCTTCAGTGATTCGAGCAGTGCGCGACGATGCACGTCACGCGGCTTCACACGCTTGGGGGTCGGACGCTTCGTCAACTCCGGCGGGGGAGTGAACGGACCCTTGCGACCGCGCCCTTCGACGGCACCGTCACCGGTGCGCTCACGCGGTCCGCGTGACGAGCGATCCTTGCCGCGGCGATCTCCGCGCCGGTCGCCCCGTCGGTCGTCGCGCGAGCGACGAGGTGCAGTGGACACTTGCGTGACGGGAACGAACTCCTTGCCCGAACCGATGACCTGGAGAACCTCGGCGCGCCGTTCGCGCACCTTCGGCGCCGACAGAGCGAGGATGTCGATGCCGTCGACGGTGGTTTCGACGTCGGCGCGCAGCACGTCGCCTACCTTCGCACCGTCCGGAAGGATCGACTTGCCTCCGACGCCTTTCGGTGCCTTTGCACCCGCTGCGCGCCACGTGAAGGTGTCGTCGTCGCGGACGCTGGTGATTTCGATGTCTAAGCGCCGCGCCATGGAGACGACACGCTATCGCGGGATTCGTGTGCTACGAAAGACGGGTGCCCATCTATCAACTCGGGGATCTCACGCCGTCGATCGACTCGACCGCATTCGTCCATCCGGACGCGGTGATCATCGGGGCGGTCGTCATCGGTGCCGAGTCGAGCGTGTGGCCATCGGCCGTGCTGCGCGGCGACGACGGCGAAATCCATGTCGGCGCCCGAACGAGCATCCAGGACGGCGCCGTTCTGCACACGACCATCGAAGTACCGACCCGCGTCGGTGACGACTGCATCATCGGCCATCTCGCGCACCTCGAAGCCTGCACCATCGAGAACGGAGCCCAGGTGTCCTCGGGCGCGATCGTTCTCCACCGTGCCCGGGTGTGCACGGGAGCGATCGTCGCGGGCAACGCGGTCGTTCTCAACGACATGCTCGTGCCGTCCGGCGCCCTTGCCGTGGGCAGTCCCGCGACGATAAAACCCGACCGGGCTCGATCGGCCGAAATCCTCGCCGGTGCGCAGAACTACGTCCGACGCACCGCGCGATTCCGTCGCGACCTCAAACGACTCGACTGAGACCGATTGCGTCGTAGAGCGGCGTGAGATCGAGCTCACGCGCCGCGTGCAACCAATGCCGTGCCGCGTCGCGCCGGAACGACGTGCACAGGTCGTGGCGGAAGAACCGGGCTCCCTCACGAACGACGTAGTTGAGGATGAAGAACGTGTACGCATGGGGCAGGAAGTCGACGTCGTCGCGGGTGAGTGGCCACACCGCGTGGTAGCCGCGGACGAACTCCGCGAATCGAGGCTCGACGAGGGTGTGCGGTGAATACGTGAAGCTCGTTTTGTCTCCCGTGCGAGACGAGACACGCGACAGGAAGTAGAAGTCCAGCAGACGCGTTTCGATGCGGAACCAGTCGTAATCCCAACGGGAAAAGAGGCGCATTTCGCCGTTCTCCCGCGTGACGCTGAAATTTCCGAGATTCCAGTCGACGAGGATCGGGAGACGCTCCCATTCGTCGTAGTGCACGCGCTCGAGATGAAGGAGCAGGTCGTGCGTCGCCCTCGCGAGGACGCCGACCTGTTCCGGGGCGAGATCGAAGTTGCGCGGTGCGAACGGACCGCTCAGTTGGTCGTAGAGATGGATGGCGTCGCCCTTCACGGAATTCGACACCGGGGGCAACGACGCAGCAACGTCGGCACACGCGCGGTGGAACGAAGCGATCTCGCGCCCGAGGCAGGCGATGTCGGCCGGGTCGAGGATTGCCGGGAGCTTCTCCGCCCGCTCGATGACGGAATAGAACACCACCCAACGTTGACCGTCGTACCACGTGTACGGACGACCCTCGTGGGTGAGGACTTCGGCGAGGAAGCCGTCCCAACGTGTGCCGCGCAACTGCGTGACGCAACGCGCGAGACGATCGTGATCCTCGGCGAAGAGAAAGTACGAACCGTACGACGAGCACTTGGCAACGACCGCGGTCCCGTCGTCGAGCGACACGAGGTACACCCGGTTGGTCGATACATGGGCGCTGAGCTCGTCGCCCCCGCCGATTCGGCGGCCGTCACCCGTTCGCGCGGCAAACGCGGTCCACGCAGTCGTGATGACGTCCCACTCGGGCGATCCGTCGAGTTTCGTCATGACGATTCGCCCGTCGGCAGGACGCGCAGGATCCCGTGATCACCCGCAGCGGGGAAGTACTGCTGCGAAGCCGGGGAGTTACAGCCGAACGCCGATGGGCGCGATGAGTCGGTAGCCGGCACGATGCCGCTCTTCCTCACTCTCGCCACCCCAGAAACCGTACTCGTGGTGCTTGCGCGCGTAGTCGCGGCACGTGTCCAGCACGGGACACTCGTGACACACCTTGCGTGCGGCCTCTTCGCGGCGCAGGCGTGTTTGCGGGCGCTCGGCAAGCGGCGGGAAGAAAATGTCGGTGAGACCGCGACACGCAGCGCCGTCCATCCAGTCATCCTGGGTTTCGATACGCCGGGCAAACTCGAGTGTGGCCATGAGATCCTCCTGCCGTTGGTGCGGTGTTCTTGCCTGTCATCACCCGACGGTGTCCGCACGTGGTGGGGCGGGCAGTCAGGCAACGCGAGGAGCATAGGAACTAACTAACCGTCTGGTCAATATCGCTTGGTTGACACTTCGTCAACGGCCCCTGCGCCGGCCCGGCCGGACACTGCTCGGAACACCCCCGTGAATACCCAAACGTGTCGCCCCGTACGCCCGGGGGAGACGTCAGGGTCGCATGGTGAGGGCGTGGTTCACCCCTAGGGCAAAGGCATCGACGTCGGCATTGGAGACGTCCCAGGCGGTCATCCACCGCACCTGGTCCCGGCCCGTATCCCAGTCCCAGAAGAACGACCATTCCCGCAGCTGCCGGCGTCCGGGGTTGCGCAGGATGGGGAAGAGGCTGTTCACCGCCGGCGGGCCAGACAACTCGAGCTGGGCGTGGTGGTGAACGGCGTCGTACAGCCGGCGAGCCGCGGCATTGGCCTGCTCGCCGAGGCGGAACAGCAGGTCGTCCTCGAGAACTGCGACGTACTGGGCGGAGATGAAGCGCATCTTGCTGTGCAATTGGGTCACGTGTTTGCGCAGGTACTCGGCGCGCGACGCAAGGTTGCGGTTCAGCCACACGACCGCTTCGCCGAACATGAGGCCGGCTTTGGTCGCACCGAACGACACGACGTCGACGCCCGCCGCGGTGGTGAACGAGCGCAGTGCATCGCGCGTACCACCGAGCGCGGCCGTGGCATTCGCAATGCGCGCGCCGTCGACGTGCACGAGCATTCCGTGCCCGTGAGCCACGTCGCACAACTCCCGAATCTCCGCGGCGGTGTACAGCGTGCCGAGTTCGGTCGGTTGTGTCAGCGAGACGACCGCCGGTTGCACGTGGTGCACCGCACCGCGCAGCGCGGCAAGTCGCACGACGTCGTCGGGTCGCACCTTGGCGTCGGGTGACGGAACGCCGTGCAATTTCGCCCCGAGGAGCCGTTCGGGAGCACCGGTCTCGTCGACGTTGATGTGCGACCACTCGGTGCACACGACGGACTCCGCAGGGGAGAGCATCGACATCAGCGCGAGCACGTTGGCCCCCGTGCCGCCGTAGACGAACAACGTCTCGACGTCGGCGTCGAACAACTCCGACATCATCGACGTCGCACGCGCCGTCCAGGGATCCTTGCCGTAGGCGAGTGCATGACCGGCATTTGCCTCGGCGACGGCATCAATGACCCGCGGGTGGGCGCCGGCGACGTTGTCGGAGGCGAACGACGCCGACGGCGGAGCGGGAAACGATCTTGCGTCGGACACCGCGGCGATATTACGGTGCCTTTTCGTCATGACGAAATCGACGACGAACACGGGCGAACCCGCACCGCGCTGCGAGTGGTGCCGGACCCCGTTGCCGCAGCGCGAAGGCGTTGGTCGTCCGCGCCGATTCTGCTCGCAAGCTTGTCGCCAGTGGGACTGGGTTGCGCGCCAGCGGGCCAGTGAGTTGCAGCTGAGCGAAAACGAACTCGTCATGACGCGCAGCGAACTCAACGCACTGCGGGACCAGCTGTTTGTCCTGAAGTGCGCAATCGACGACGTCGAACGAGATCTCGATCCGGCCATCGATCCGACGACGCGCGATTACCGGGCGGCTCTGCGGTGGTTACTCGACGCGGCACGACCCGTCGTCAGCGAACCGCTGAAGCCGAGCACCCGACTTGAACGCCCATAAGCAACGTTATGTAAAGTACGAATACATCCCGTTTAATCAATGAAAACGGCCCGAACCGTTGCGCCGCGCGCTCGCTGATCCCCCGAATCGTCACCGGGCATTGGCCGACGACCGACGGACGTGCCGTGGTCGGTCTACCGGTCGACGAGAACGAACATGAGGTCGCACTCGCACGCCACCTCTCCGTTCACTTTTGCCACGCCGCTGCCTTTGCCCGCCCGGGCACTCATGCGACCCAGGGTGACGACGAGCTCGAGTTCATCACCCGGCACGATTTGGCGACGGAACCGTGCGGCGTCGAGTCCGCCGAACAACGGCAGCTTGCCCGGCATGGTTCCCCCCGCAAGAACCGCGTATGCACCCACCTGGGCAATGGCTTCGCACATGAGCACTCCGGGCAGCGTCGGGCGGCCCGGAAAGTGACCGGCAAAGAACCATTCCTCCCCCGACAGCTTCCACCATCCCGTGGCCGATTCACCGACGACGAGGTCGGTGATGCGGTCGACGAACAGGAACGGCGGACGATGCGGCAGTACGTCGACGGGTGGGGTCAGCGACGTCATCCCTCCAGCGCCTCGAGCAGCTTCGTCGGTGTGTCCTTTGGCGAGATCTTGTACCACGCGTGCAGGATCTTGCCGTCGGCGCCGATGAGGAACGCCGAGCGCTCGATGCCCATGTACTCGCGGCCGTACATCGATTTCTTCTTCCACACTTTGTACGCCTTTGCGACGACGTGCTCCTCGTCGGCGAGCAGCGGAAAGCCGAGTGAGTACTTCTCGTCGAACTTCAACTGCTTGGCCGGAGAGTCGGGGCTGATGCCGACGATCGCCGTGCGACCGATGTCGCCCTTGATGTCACGAAGCAAACAGGACTGGGTCGTGCAGCCCGGCGTGTCGGCCTTCGGATAGAAGTACACGAGCACTTTGCGCTTGCCGAGCTTGGCAAGCGTGAACCGCTTGCCGTTCTGGTCGAGGAGATCGATGGCCGGAGCCTTGTCACCTGCTTTGAGCATGCACCGACGTTAGACGTTCACAGTACGGATCCTTCGCGTACGACGAAGGCTCGCACCAGGGCGGTGTTAGCGGGTGCGTACCGCATCGATTGCGGCACGCACCTCCCCCACGTAATCGCCGACTGCGTCGGGACCGGACTCCATGAGTCGGCGAACGACGGACGCACCCTGAATGACTCCGTCGGCCACCTCGACCGCGGCGGCAGCCTGCTCGGCGTTGGAGATGCCAACTCCGACGAGCACGGGCAAAGTCGTCGCCCGCTTCACGCGCGCGGCAATGTCGAGCGCCGTTGCAGCGAGTTCGTCCCGCTCGCCCGTCACCCCGAGCAAGCCGACCGCGTACACGAATCCCCGCGCCCGTTGGACGATGCGTGCGATGCGTGCATCGTCGGCGGTCGGTGCGGCGAGCATGACGGTTTCGATGCCCTCGGCATCCGCGTCGGCGGCCCACTCGCCCACTTCCTCGAGCGGAAGATCGGGAAGGATCGCTCCGACGACACCGGCGCTGCGCAGATCGTGGGCAAAGCGCCTATGTCCCGCGCGAAAAACGGTGTTGTAGTAACACATGACGACGAGCGGAATCGACACGTCGACGTCGCGCAAGGCCGCGAAGATCGATTGCGGCGTCGCCCCGGCACGCAGCGCCCGTACCGATGCTTCCTGGATGACGGGGCCGTCCATCACCGGATCACTGAACGGGATGCCGATTTCAATGGCGTCGGCACCGTTCGCCGCCGCTGCCCGCAATGCATCGAGCCAGCCGTCGAGTCCGCCGGTGATGTAC
>JBIIDI010000133.1:0-4401 GCA_044238425.1 Ilumatobacteraceae bacterium | reverse complement strand
GAATCGTCGAGTTCCGCCATGACGCCGAGGATGGCGACGCGCCGGTCGGCGCGCACGGCCGCGAGCGCCTGCAGTGCCGCGGCCATCGATGCGGGATTGGCGTTGTACGAATCGTCGATGACGAGCGAACCGTTCGTCGTTCGACGATGCTGCATACGCATCGCCGACATCGTGACGTCGCGCAGGGCACCCGCACCGGCGACGGGGTCGACGCCGCAGGCGACGCATACGGCGACGGCCGCAGCGGCGTTGTACGCCATGTGCGCACCGGCGACGGGAAGCGTGACCGACACCGAACCGAACTCCCCCTCGTACGTCGCCGTCGGTCGGGCAACGTCGTCGAGGACGAGGCCGGTGACGCGCACGTCGGCATCCGCGGCCGCCCCGTAGGTGATCACGCGCGCCGCGGTGACGTCTCGCATCGCACGCACGCGCACGTCGTCGGCGTTGAGCACGGCCACGCCGTGCGCGGGAAGTGCCGCGACGAGTTCGCTCTTCGCCCGCGCCACACCCTCGATTCCACCGACGCGGGCGGTGTGCGCGGCTGCGACCGCGGTGACGACACCGATCGTCGGCTCGGCGATACGACAGAGCCTGGCGATTTCGCCCTCGCCACGCATTCCCATTTCGAGCACGAGTGCCTCGACGTCGTCGCTCGCGTTGAGGATCGTCACGGGCACCCCGAGATCGTTGTTCAGCGACTTCGCGCTCGCCGTCGTGCGCAAAGTTGCACCGAGGGCTGCGGCGATGAAGTCCTTCGTCGACGTTTTCCCGACCGATCCGGTGATTCCGACGGTGCGAGCTCCGCACCGTGCGTCGAGCGCGCGACGCGCCCACGCCGCGAGACGACCGAGCGCGACAACGGTGTCGTCGACGACGATCGCCGTGCCACCCACCGGTTCGCGCATCGTGAGGTAGGCCCCGGCACCTGCTTGACGCGCGGCGGCGATGTACTCGTGACCGTCGCGGTCGGCAACGACGGCGACGAACAATTGTCCGGGTGTGAGTGCGCGTGAATCGAACGACACGCCGGAGAGGTGCGCGTTCTGTCCGACGAGACGTCCACCTGTTGCATGCGCAACGTCTGCGGCCATGAAGCGCATCGTGCGACGAAGTGTACGGGAGGACTACCGTTGTCTTCGGTGACTGCCGACGCACGCAACGAGTCGAACCGGCACGTTGTTACCGCGGGCGTCGTCAGCGACGTCATCGTCGTTTTCGGCGGTGAATCGGCCGAGCACGACGTGAGTTGCGTGACGGCGGCGCACGTTCTGCGTGCGCTCGATCGCACCGCGTACGACGTCACTCTCGTCGGCATCACGCGCCGTGGCGAGTGGGTCTCGTGCCCCACCCCAAGCTCCGACGTCGACAGGCTCACCGCCGTCGGAGCACCGACCTCGCTCGACACGATCCTCACCAAGACCCGAAGGGAATCGACCGTCGTCATTCCCCTGCTCCACGGTCCGATGGGTGAGGACGGCACGATCCAAGGGGCCCTCGAGATGGCCCACGTCGCATACGTCGGTTCGGGAGTGCTCGCGAGTGCGGTGTCGATGGACAAGTCGCTGACGAAGGCGGTGCTCGACGCCGCAGGCATCGCCCAGCCGCGCTGGATCGCTCTGCGCCACGACGAGGCCGCACCGGCGCGACTTGAAGCAATCGGCGACGACTTCGGCTGGCCCGTCTTCGTGAAGCCCGCGAACATGGGGTCGTCGGTCGGCGTGCACAAGTGCAGCTCGGCAAGCGAACTCGTCGCCGGCGCACGCGACGCACTCGGTTTCGACGAATGGATCCTCGTCGAGGAGGCGGTGCGCGGCCGCGAACTCGAGGTCGCCGTACTCGGCAACGAGTCGCCGCGTGCATCGGTGGTCGGCGAGATCGTGCCCGGTCGCGAGTTCTACGACTACGAGGACAAGTACCACGGCGGTGCGGCGAAACTGCTCATTCCCGCCCCACTCGACACGGCGACCGCCGAGTCCGTCCGCAACGCGGCACTGCGCGTCTACCGCGCCGTGCGTGCGGAGGGAATGGCACGTGTCGACTTCTTCTACGAGGAAAGCGGTCGCGGTCTGCTCGTCAGCGAGGTGAACACGATTCCCGGCTTCACGCCGATCTCGATGTATCCGAAGTTGTGGGAAGCAAGCGGGATGCCGTACCCCGCACTCATCGCCGAACTCGTCCGGCTCGCACTCGAGCGACGTACGAGGCGCACTCGACGCGTCGAGCGCTGAGCGGAATCAGCTTCCCGCGGGCGGGATGTTGATCTTCTGACCGGGGAACAACAGCACGTCGACACTCGACCACGAGTTCGCGGCGAGCAGCGAATTGGCCGACACGCAGAACTTGGAACGAATCGCAAAGAACGAGTCGCCCGCCTGCACCTCGTACGTACCGGCCGGACGGTTGCCGCAACCCGGCGAGCCGACGGGATTCGGTACCACGGTCTGCTGCGTTTGGTTGACGGTGACCTGCGCAGTCGGCGGAATCTTCAGCTGCCGACCGGGATACGGGAACTGTGACGGATCGAGGAGACCGTTCCATGCGAGCAACTCGGTGACGGTGATGCCGAAGGCGTTGGCCACCTTGATCGGCGAATCCCCCGCCTGCACGAGATAGATCTGTTCGATACCGATCGCACCGGGCGGCAACGTGGTGACGACCGGGGCGATCGTCGTGACGACCGGCGGAATCGTCGCGAAGTCGGTCGGCCCGATCGGAACGATCGTCGTCGCCGAACCGGACGCATCAACGCCGCACGACGCCACGAGAACTGAAGCGAGCAACAACCAGCGACGACGCATTGCGCTACGAGTGTACGAGTGTCAGGCCATTGCGCGGGTGGACGCACGAACCGGACGCGGCAACTGCGAACTTCCCATCAGCCATTCGTCGACGGCCGCCGCGGCGGCGCGACCCTCGGCGATTGCCCACACGATGAGGCTCTGACCGCGACCCATGTCACCGGCAACGAAGACACCGTCGACGTTCGTGCGGAAATCGTCGTCGCGGGCGACGTTGCCGCGGACATCGAGTTCCACTCCGAGCGTGTCGAGCCACGAACCTTTTTCCGGCCCGACGAAACCGAGTGCGAGGAACACGAGATCGGCGGGAATCTCGCGCCGCGTGTCCGGGATCGTCTCGAAACGTCCGTTGACGAATTCGACTTCGTCGAGGACGAGCGCACGAACGTGACCGTTGGCAGTGCCGAGGAACTCGCGCGTCGACACGGCGAACAGGCGCTCACCACCTTCCTCGTGCGCCGACGACACGCGGTACACGAGACTCCACTGCGGCCACGGGTTGCTGCCCGCCCGTTCCTGCGGCGGTCGGGGCATGATCTCGAGCTGCGTCACCGACGCGGCACCCTGGCGCAACGCCGTTCCGAGGCAGTCGGCGCCGGTGTCACCGCCACCGATGATGACGACGTGACGATCCTTGGCATCGATCTCCGCCGCCTGCGCGTCACCTTCCTGCACGCGGTTGGCCATCGGCAGGTACTCCATCGCCTGGTGAATGCCGGCCAACCGGCGTCCGGGCACGTCGAGGTCTCGCCACGCTGTCGCGCCGCAGGCGAGAACGACGGCGTCGTGCGTCGCGCGCAGCACGTCGATGTCGACGTTTCCACCGACGACGGCGTTCGTGCGGAACTCGGTTCCTTCGTCGCGCATCTGTTCGAGACGGCGTTCGAGGTGACGCTTCTCCATCTTGAACTCGGGAATGCCGTACCGCAGGAGACCTCCGATGCGGTCGGAACGTTCGAGCACGACGACGTCGTGACCGGCGCGGGTGAGCTGCTGCGCGGCGGCGAGACCGGCCGGACCCGATCCAATGACGGCGACGCGCTTTCCCGTGCGCACGCTCGGCACCTGGGGTACGACCCAGCCTTCGTCCCATGCGCGATCGATGATCTCCACCTCGACCTGCTTGATCGACACGGGATCCTCGTTGATACCGAGCACGCACGCCGACTCGCACGGGGCCGGGCACAGACGTCCGGTGAACTCGGGAAAGTTGTTCGTGGCGTGCAGTCGGTCGATCGCGTCGCGCCAGTGACCGCGGTACACGAGATCGTTCCAGTCGGGAATGAGGTTGCCGAGCGGACACCCGTTGTTGCAGAACGGGATGCCGCAGTCCATGCA
The DNA here is from genome assembly GCA_044238425.1 of Ilumatobacteraceae bacterium. Taxonomy (GTDB): domain Bacteria; phylum Actinomycetota; class Acidimicrobiia; order Acidimicrobiales; family Ilumatobacteraceae; genus F1-60-MAGs027. The sequence goes on along the minus strand of JBIIDI010000133.1, from coordinate 262 downwards.
GCGCCCCGCCTGCCGTGTGAGTTCGGCGGCGTCGAAGGGTTCGTACACCTCGCGCCAGTCGGCGACGCGCACCGGAATCGGTCGGCGCGCGGGCCCTTTGCGACCCCACTTGAGAAATCCTGTCGGTTCACCCACGGGCGGACTCCATGATTCGTCGGGATACTTCCTCGTCGTCGCAACCGTCGGCACGGGCCGCATCGATGACCTTCAGCACGCGCGCATAGTCGCGGGGCATGACCTTGCGGATCGAGCCCGCCCACGT
>JBIIDI010000027.1:0-15521 GCA_044238425.1 Ilumatobacteraceae bacterium | reverse complement strand
AGAACGATCGAGTGCTCCTGCAAGTTGTGTCCCTCACCGGGGATGTACGCGGTCACTTCGATACCGCTCGTCAACCGCACGCGCGCGACCTTGCGCAACGCCGAGTTCGGCTTCTTCGGAGTGGTGGTGAACACGCGGGTGCACACTCCGCGGCGCTGGGGGGATCCCTTCAACGCCGGAGTCTTCGTTTTGGACGACTTCGAGCTGCGACCCTGACGAATCAACTGCTGGATGGTGGGCACGCGACAACCTGACTTTTCTGTGACGATGACGAACACTGGAAACGAGCCAAAACTCCGACTCGTCGCACCGACGGAAGTCCCGTCGGAAGGCTCTTCAGCCTACGGGTGGCCGCTCGTCCTCCCCAACCCCGTGCGCTCCCCACCCCACGTCCAACCCGTCGGGATGCGCCGGATTCCCGCACGATCGGAGAGCGCCCCGCAGACGCGCACGTCATCGGGCACGTCAATAAACACGGTGCTTCAGTAAACACGGTGCTTCAGTGGAGGGTGCGCGGCGGGACGTACTCGGCCGCGCACCCCACTGATGAACTATTCGGCGTCGGTGTCCGCCGCGGCGTCGGCGTCGGTCGCATCATCGCCGGCGTCGGGTTCGGGGGCAACGGCAACTGCCGTTCCGAACACCGCCCGCATGTCGGCGGCATCGGCTGCCTCGGTCGCATCAACCATGGCGCCGTACGTACCGCGCGGAATCTCGATGCCCTCGCTCAGGCTGTCCGACGACCAGGTCGTCGGAGCCACGTAGTCGGGGTAATCGATACCGAAAAGGTTGTACGCATCCATGCCCGTTCCGGCGGGGATGACCTTGCCGATGATGATGTTTTCCTTCAGGCCGATGAGCGGATCGCTCTTGCCCTCGATCGCCGCCTCGGTGAGGACGCGGGTCGTTTCCTGGAAGGACGCTGCCGACAGCCACGACTCGGTGGAGATCGCCGCCTTCGTGATACCCATGAGTTCGGGGCGACCTTCGGCGCTGCGCTTGCCTTCCTTCACGAGTTGCTCGTTCGTCTCGCGCAGGAGGCGCGAGTCGATCTTGTCGCCCGGGAGGAACGGTGTGTCGCCCGGATCCTGCACGATGTACCGGCGGGTCATCTGGCGGATGATCAGCTCGATGTGCTTGTCGTGGATGACGACGCCCTGGTCGCGGTAGACCTTCTGCACTTCCTCGACGATGTACTGCTGCGTGTCGCGGATGCCGCTGATCTCGAGCAGTTCCTTCGGATCGATCGGTCCGCTCGTGAGGAGCTGGCCGGCCGTCACGGAGTCGCCGTCCTTCACGAGCGGGCGGCTACCCGACGGGAGGATGGTTTCGTGCTCGGCGCCCGAGTCGTCGACGATCTTCACGGGGATGCCGCGACCGTCGTCCTCGAGGATGCGCACGATTCCGGTGACGCGTGCGAGATACGCCGAGCCGCGCGGATGGCGCGCCTCGAACAGCTCGACGACGCGCGGCAGACCGCCGGCGATGTCCTTGCCCGCAACGCCTCCCGTGTGGAAGGTACGCATGGTGAGCTGGGTTCCCGGCTCACCGATCGACTGTGCGGCGATGACGCCTACGGCTTCACCGAGTTCGATCTCGGTTCCCGTCGCGAGCGAACGGCCGTAGCACTTCGCACACACGCCAACTTTCGCCTCGCACGTGAGCACCGAACGCACGCGCACGCGGGTGATCGCCGGATCGTCGCGCAGCTGGATCATCTCGGCGTCACCGATCATGCTGTTGCGCGGCAACACCGTGCCGTCCGACAGCGTGACGTCGGCGTGCAAGGTGCGACCGAACAACTTCGTCTCGAGGTAGCTGCGCTTGTCGGAGGTGTCGGGCTGCACGTTTTCCACCCACATGCCCTGTGCCGTACCGCAGTCCTCTTCGCGAATGATGAGTTCCTGGGCGACGTCGTGCAGACGACGAGTGAGGTATCCCGAGTCGGCGGTACGCAGCGCCGTATCGACGAGTCCCTTTCGCGCACCGGGGGTGGCGATGAAGTACTCGAGGGTCGCAAGACCTTCGCGGAAGTTGCTCTTGATCGGGCGCGGAATCATGTCACCTCGCGGGTTGGCGACGAGACCGCGCATGGCGGCGATCTGGCGCAACTGCGTCATGTTGCCGCGTGCACCGGAACTCACCATCATGTCGATCGGGTTGAAGCGATCCGACTTGAACGCCTTCTCCATCGCCTTTTGCACCTCGGCGGTGGCATCGGACCAGATCTGCACTTCCTGCTGACGACGTTCCTGGTCGGTGATGATGCCGCGACGGAACTGCGTCTCGACCTTTTCGGCGCTGTCCTCGTAGTGCTCGAGGATCTTGCGCTTCTCGGGCGGAGTCTTCACGTCCTCGATCGAGATCGTGAGTCCACCCTGGCTCGCGTAGCGATAGCAGAGGTCCTTGATGCGGTCGAGCGCAACGGCGACTTCGTTCTTCGGGTAGTTGTCCGAGAGTCGCTCGACGATCTCGCTGAACTCACGCTTGCGGATCGGCTTCGTCAGGTGTCCGTAGCGCTCGACGAAACCGACGGGCAGCGCCTCTTCGAAGATGAGGCGACCCGGCGTCGTGTCGAAGTACGTGCGGCTGCCGTCGGCGGCCGTTTCGAGCACCTTGATCTTCGAGTGGAGCGTGACTGCGCCTTCCTCGAGTGCCGCGACGACGTCGTACAGGCGACGGAAGGCACGGCCCTCCCCTGCGCGTCCGTCGACGGAGTCCGTGAGGTAATAACCACCGATGACGAGGTCCTGGCTCGGCGTGACGATCGGGCGACCCGATGCGGGCGACAGGATGTTGTTCGCCGACAGCATGAGCACGCGGGCTTCGGCCTGCGCCTCGACCGACAACGGCAGGTGGACTGCCATCTGGTCACCGTCGAAGTCGGCGTTGAACGCCGTGCACACGAGCGGATGGAGGTGGATGGCCTTGCCCTCGACGAGCACCGGCTCGAACGCCTGGATACCGAGGCGGTGCAGCGTGGGTGCACGGTTGAGGAGCACGGGGTGTTCCTTGATGACGTCCTCGAGCACGTCCCACACGAGTGAGTGACGGCGCTCGACCATGCGCTTGGCCGACTTGATGTTCTGCGCGAGGCCCTTCTCGTCGAGCTTGCGCATGACGAACGGCTTGAACAACTCGAGCGCCATGAGCTTCGGCAGACCGCACTGGTGCAGACGCAGCGTCGGACCGGCGACGATGACCGAACGGCCCGAGTAGTCGACGCGCTTTCCGAGCAGGTTCTGACGGAAGCGACCCTGCTTGCCCTTCAACATGTCGGACAAGCTCTTCAACGGACGGTTGCCCGGACCCGTGACGGGTCGGCCGCGACGACCGTTGTCGAACAACGCATCGGCTGCTTCCTGAAGCATGCGCTTTTCGTTGTTGAGAATGATCTCGGGCGTGCCGAGTTCGAGGAGTCGCGCGAGACGGTTGTTGCGGTTGATGAGGCGTCGGTACAGGTCGTTGAGGTCGCTCGTCGCGAAACGTCCGCCGTCGAGCTGCACCATCGGGCGCAGGTCCGGCGGAATCACCGGGATGGCGTCGAGGATCATCGCCTTCGGGTTGTTCACGAGGCGACCGTTTTCGTCACGCTTGTTGAACGACGCGACGATCTTCAGACGCTTGATCGCCTTCTGCTTGCGCTGCGCCGACAGGGGCTTGCCCTTGTACCCGTTGGCGATCGCGTCACGGAGTTCGACTTCTTCCTTGTCGAAGTCGATGGTGTCGATGAGCGCCTTGATCGCGTCGGCTCCGGTGCCGCCCTTGAAGTAGTCGCTGTAGCGATCCTCGAGCGCACGCCAGAGGTTCTCGTCCTCGATGATCATGCGCGGGTGGAGCTGACCGAAGGTCTCCCACGCACGCTCGATGAGGTCGATCTCCTCGTCGTGGTTCTTGTTGATGAGCTCGATGTCCTTGTCGATCTGCTTCTGGCGGTTCTTGATGTCGGACTCTTTCGCGCCCTCCTTCTCCAACTGCTTCAGCTCGGCTTCGCCGTCCTTCTGGCGCTGCTTGATGTCGCGGTCCCGCGTGCGGGTGACGATCGCCTTTTCCTCGACGAATTCCTTCTCGAGTTCGCTCCACGCGTCGTGACGCCCATCGGTGTCGACCTCGCTGACGAGCCATGCCGACAGGTAGATGACCTTCTCCAGCTGCTTCGCCTTCATCTCGTCGCGCGGCTCGAGACCGCCGAGGAGGTACGCCAACCATGAACGGGTGCCCTTCAGGTACCAGATGTGCACGACCGGTGCGGCCAGTTCGATGTGGCCCATGCGGTCGCGGCGGACGCGCGAGCGGGTGACTTCGACGCCGCACTTCTCGCAGATGATGCCCTTGAACTTCACACGCTTGTACTTGCCGCAGAAGCACTCGAAGTCGCGGGTGGGTCCGAAGATCTTCTCGCAGAACAGCCCGTCGCGCTCGGGGCGCAGGGTGCGGTAGTTGATCGTCTCGGGCTTCTTCACCTCGCCGTGCGACCAGTTGCGGATGTCGTCTGCCGTGGCAAGACCGATGCGCAACTGACGGAACTCATTGACTTCGATTCCCGTTGGTGTGTCGATCGCGGCTACGTCGGTCATGTCCTGGTGTTCCTCGCTGCTGGCCTGTGAATGGGGTGTGGTGTGGTCTCGTGTCGCTGTGACTGGCTAGAAGGTGCTCTGGCGGAGCCGGTCGTCGGCATCGGAGCCGCGTTCGGGACGCGTGAGGTTGATGCCGAGTTCCTTCGTCGTGCGGTAGATGTCCTCGTCGAGGTCGGCGAGTTCGATCTCGCGACCCTTCTCGGAGAGCACTTCGACGTCGAGGCACAACGCCTTCATTTCCTTCATCAACACCTTGAAGCTCTCGGGTACGCCCGGCTCGGGAATGTTCGTTCCCTTGACGATCGACTCGTAGACGTGCACGCGTCCGAAGACGTCGTCGCTCTTCAGCGTGAGGATTTCCTGCAGGCAGTACGCGGCGCCGTACGCCTCGAGTGCCCACACTTCCATCTCGCCGAATCGCTGACCACCGAACTGCGCCTTGCCACCGAGCGGCTGCTGGGTGATCATCGAGTACGGGCCGGTCGAGCGGGCGTGGATCTTGTCGTCGACGAGGTGGTGCAGCTTCAGGACGTACATGAAGCCGACCGTCACCGGGTTGTCGTAGTACTCACCGGTGCGACCGTTGCGCAGGCGCACCTTTCCGTCCGCACCGACGAGGCGCTTGCCGTCGACGGTTTCCGGGGTGAGATTCGTGAGGATCTCCTCGATCGTCGGGTGGCTGCCCGCCAACTCGCTCTCGTCCCAGTGCGCGCCGTCGAAGACGGGCGTCGAGATGAAGATGCTCGGATCGGTGGCCGGGCGGGTCTTCGACTCGGTTCCGCGCAACGGTGCGTCGCCGACGACCTGCTTCGACTTCGGATCGGTCCATCCCCAGCGTGCGCAGTAACCGAGGTGCGCTTCGAGCACCTGGCCGATGTTCATTCGGCTCGGAACGCCGAGCGGGTTGAGGATGATGTCGACCGGCGTGCCGTCGTCGAGGTACGGCATGTCCTCGGCGGGGAGGATCTTCGAGATGACGCCCTTGTTGCCGTGACGACCGGCGAGCTTGTCGCCGACGCTGATCTTGCGCTTCTGCGCCACGTAGATGCGCACGAGTTCGTTGACACCCGGGGGCAACTCGTCGCCCTCGGAGCCGTCGTCCTTCTTGCGCTGCAGCACTTCGACGTCGATGACCTTGCCGCTCTCACCGTGCGGGACGGTGAGCGAGGTGTTGCGCACTTCGCGGGCCTTCTCACCGAAGATGGCGCGCAAGAGGCGCTCTTCCGGGGTGAGTTCGGTTTCACCCTTCGGGCTCACCTTGCCGACGAGAACGTCACCGGGGGCGACGTCGGCGCCGACGCGGATGATGCCGCGGTCGTCGAGATCGCCGACGATGTCATCCGACAGGTTCGGGATGTCGCGGGTGATTTCCTCGGGTCCGAGCTTGGTGTCGCGCGAGTCGACCTCGTGTTCCTTGATGTGGATCGACGTGAGCACGTCCTCGCGCACGAGGCGCTCGGAGATGATGATCGCGTCTTCGAAGTTGTAACCCTCCCACGACATGAACGCCACGAGGAGGTTCTTGCCGAGTGCGAGCTCGCCCTTGTCCGTCGACGGACCGTCGGCGAGAAGGTCGCCCTTCTTCACCTTCTGTCCCACCGCGACGCGCGGCACCTGGTTAATCGAGGTGTCCTGGTTGGAGCGGCGGAACTTCACGAGCTTGTGCTCGTGCTCCTTCTTCGGCAGGTTGTCGTACTTGACGACGATCGACGTGCCGCTGACGTACTCGACGACACCCGAATCCTTCGCGAGAACGAGGTCGGCACCGTCGCGCGCGGCGCGCGCTTCGACACCGGTGCCGATGTACGGCGCCTCGGCGCGCAGCAGCGGAACTGCCTGACGCTGCATGTTCGCACCCATGAGGGCGCGGTTCGCGTCGTCGTGCTCGAGGAACGGAATGAGCGACGTTGCGACCGACACGATCTGCTTCGGTGAGACGTCGATGAAACTCACTTCGCTCGGCGGGACGAGTGCGAGGTCGGTCGTCGAACCGAAGAACGACTCGGCTTCGAGCATCTTCTTCAGATCCTCGAGGGTCGCGGCCTGGGGCGAGCGACGCACGAGCACCTTGTCCTCGACGAACGTGCCGTCGGGGTTGATCGGCGTGTTCGCCTGGGCAATGACGTGCTCTTCTTCCTCGTCGGCCGCCATGTACACGATTTCGTTCGTGACACGGCCGTCCTTCACGCGCAGGTACGGCGTCTCGATGAACCCGAACGGGTTGATCTTCGCGAACGTCGCCAGCGCACCCTGCAGACCGATGTTCGGACCCTCGGGCGTCTCGATCGGGCACATGCGGCCGTAGTGCGAGAAGTGCACGTCTCGCACTTCGAAGCCGGCTCGCTCGCGCGACAAGCCACCGGGTCCGAGCGCCGAGAGTCGGCGACGGTGGGTGAGGCCGGACAGCGGGTTCGTCTGGTCCATGAACTGCGACAGCTGCGAGGAGTTGAAGAACTCCTTGATCGCACCGACGAGCGGGCGCACGTTGATGAGCGTGAGCGGCGAGATGCCGTCGTTGTCCTGGGTGCTCATGCGCTCGCGCACGACGCGCTCCATGCGCGACAGACCGATGCGCACCTGGTTCTGGATGAGTTCGCCGACCGAGCGCACACGACGGTTTGCGAAGTGGTCCTGGTCGTCGAGGCGGTAACCCGGCTCCTGCTTCACGAGGTGCAGCAGGTAGGTGATCGTGGCGAGGACTTCGCAACGCGAGAGAACGGTCTGGTCGGGCGACGGGACGTCGATCTGACCGAGTTCCTTGCCGACGGGGAGTCCGAACAGCTCGGAAAGCTTTTCGACCTCACGGCCGAGCTTGCGGCCGAGCTTGTAGCGACCGACACGCGAGGTGTCGTACCGACGCGACTCGAAGAACGCGCTCTCGAACGAGATACGTGCGGACTCGAGCGTTGCCGGCTCGCTCGGACGGGTGCGGCGCAGGATTTCGAGCATCGCCTCTTCGCGGGTCGGCGCGACGTGCTTTTCCTTCAGCCACTGCTCCTCGAGGAAGTCGAAGTGCTTGACGAACCGCTCGAGGAACCCGGGGGCGTTCTGCTCGTCGTAACCGAGGGCGCGAAGGACGAGGAAGATGCCGAGACGTCGCTTGCGGGCGATGCGCGCACCGACGGTCGGGTTCTTGCCGGGCTTGTGCTCGACGTCGAACTCGAGCCACTCACCGCGCTGCGGATGGATCGTGCCTTTCACCAACTGGTGCTTCGACAGGTTGCGCAGGCGGTAGCGCTCTCCCGCCTCGAAAATGACGCCCGGCGAACGTACGAGCTGGGAGACGATGACCTTCTCGATGCCGTTGACGATGAACGTGCCGCGGTCGGTCATCTTCGGGAACTCGCCGATGTAGACGACCTGTTCCTTGATTTCGCCCGTGGGCTTGTTGAGGAACTTCGCCTTGACGAATCGCGACACCGAGTACGTCATGTAACGCTCGCGGCATTCCGACTCGGTGAACTTCGCCGGCGGCGTGAGTTCGCGATCGTCGGGATCGAACTCGAGGAGCAACTGCAGGTCGTCGTTCATCCCCTTGATCGGTGAGATGTCGGAGAAGACTTCGCGCAGACCGTCGCGCATGAACCATTCGAAACTGTCGCGCTGTACCGCGATGAGGTCGGGCATTTCGAGAATTTCGGGGCGGTTCGCGAACGAATAACGCTCGCGTGCGGACGCACGTGATGCCACGGGGTATGACTCCTGATCGGTGACTGGCGGGACTACTGGCTGGCTGCGGGTGAGGCTTGACGGCGATGCATCAACGCAACATCACGCTCGACAATCGAGCGATGTGAAGGGCGACGCACGGCAACTCGTCACGCTATCCGCGTGGCGTCGGGAATCCTCGGGGAAGGCCGGGCAGCCGTCCCACGGGGACCCGAGTACGCCCCGCCGACGCGTCCACCCTGGGGTGGCGCGCCGCGGGACGAACGTTGGGAGTGGCCTCAGGCCAATTCGACGGTGGCGCCGGCTTCTTCGAGCTTGGCCTTCGCCTTGTTGGCGTCGTCCTTGCTCACCTTCTCGAGGACGGCCTTCGGCGCGCCGTCGACGAGCTCCTTGGCTTCCTTCAGTCCGAGGTTGGTGAGCTCGCGCACGACCTTGATGACCTGGATGGGCTGGCCACCCTTGTCCTTCAGAACGACGCTGAACTCGTCCTTGTCCTCCGCGGCAGCGGCAGGTGCGCCGGCACCGGCACCGGCAACGGCGACGGCAACGGGAGCGGCGGCAGTGACACCGAACTTCTCCTCGAAGGCATCAAGGAGTTCCTTGAGTTCGATGACGGTGAGGGCGGCGATCCCGTCGAGGATCTGGTCTTTGGTCAGTGACATTGTGGATTCCTGCTTTCTTGGTGATTGTTCTGTGTTCGTGTGGGTGTTCGTGGTGTTCTTCGTGTGAATCGCGGGCGTCGGCGACGAATGTCCGCGCGGGCGGAACTCAGGCCGCTTCCTTCTGCTCGATGAGCGCCTTCAGGCCGTATGCGGTCTTGCGCGGCAGGGCGGCGAGCATGCTCGCGGTCTTGCTGAGCGGTGCCTGGAGCATGCCGGCGAACTGGGCGAGCATCGTCTCGCGCGACGGCAGGTCGGCGAGGGCCTTCAGACCCTTCGCATCGACGAGCTTTCCGTCGATGATGCCGCCCTTCAACACGAGAGCCTGGTTTTCCTTGGCGAAGTCGCGCAGCGCCTTCGCCACCGCCGACACGTCGCCGTCGACGAACGTGATCGCCGTCGGTCCGACGAGCAGTGATTCGACGTTGGCCTTGTCGGTGTCGCGGGCCGCGATACGGGCGAGAGTGTTCTTGTACACCTTGTACTCGGCACCGAGCGGGCGCAACGAGCGGCGCAACTTGGCAAGGGTCGTGACGCCCAACCCGCGGTACTCGGTCACGATCGCCGAGCCGGATGCCGCGAACTTCTCGCGGACTTCGCTGATGACGGCAGCCTTCTCGGCGCTCTGTCCTGACATTGTGTCGTGTCCTTCCTCGTCTGGCCGATCGGGAGATCGATTACTCACTGCTGGGCAGCGAACCGGATGTCTGTGGTTGGTGGTGGGAGGAGCGAATGCTCCCCCGCGTTGTGCGTCCGAACGCTATCGGCGTGCCGGGAGGCTTCCACGTCGAACGTGGCACCCGATCCGGGATGCCCCGGCGCGGGCAACGCGACGGCTATCTCAGACGGCGTCGATGAGGTTCGGGTCGACCTTGACGCCGGGTCCCATCGTCGACGACACCGTGATGCGCTTGACGTACCGACCCTTGGCCGCGGCCGGCTTGGCGCGCTGCAGCTCGTCGAGAACTGCGCGAACGTTGGCCACGAGTGCGTCGGCGGTGAAACTCGCCTTGCCGACGGGTACGTGCACGTTGCCGTAGCGATCGGTGCGGTATTCGACCTTGCCGCCCTTGAATTCGCTGACGGCGCGAGCGACGTCGGTCGTCACGGTTCCCGTCTTCGGGTTCGGCATGAGTCCGCGCGGACCGAGGGCGCGACCGAGCTTGCCGACGAGGGGCATCATGTCGGGCGTCGCGATCGCGATGTCGAAGTTGAGATTTCCCTTTTCGACCTCGGCGGCAAGATCGTCGGCACCGACGACGTCGGCGCCCGCCTCGCGAGCCTGCTTTGCCGCGTCACCGGCGGCGAAGACGGCGACGCGCACCGATTTGCCGGTGCCCGACGGCATCGTCACGGTGCCGCGGATCGTCTGATCGCTCTTCTTCGTGTCGAGTCCGAGACGGACGGCGACTTCGACCGTTTCGTCGAACTTGGCCGTGGCCATCGTCTTCACCTTGCCGATCGCTGCGGCAAGGTCGTGCAGCGTGTCGCGATCGAAGCTCGCGGCTGCGGCGACGTACTTTTTCCCGTGTGTTCCTGGCATGACTGCCTCCCTCGTGAAGTCGTTCGGCGGACGAGGTCGTTCCGCTCGAACCTGTATGTGTTTGTAACTCTCTGACGGCGTCCCAGCTGCCGGGACGTCGAGTGACGCTATCGGTGCTCAGCCCTTGACGGTGAGGCCCATGCTGCGGGCGGTGCCGCGGACCTGCTGTTTTGCGGCCTCGAGGTCGTTGGCGTTGAGGTCCGGCATCTTGATCTTCGCCACCTCTTCGATGTCCTTTTCGGTCACCGAACCGACGATTTCCTTGCCCGGGTTCTTCGACGCCTTCTCGAGACCGGCCTTCTGACGCAGGAGAACCGGCGTCGGAGGGGTCTTCAGGATGAAGGTGAAGGAGCGGTCGTCGTAGATCGTGATTTCCACCGGCACGACGGTGCCGACCTGCGACTCGGTCGCGGCGTTGTACTGCTTGACGAACTCCATGATCTGGATGCCGTGAGGTCCGAGAGCGGTACCGACCGGCGGTGCCGGCGTGGCTTTGCCCGCCGGGATCTGGATCTTGACGACTGCGGTGACGTCTTTCTTTGCCATCTTCTGTGTCCTTTGTTGTCGAGTGTTGTCGAGCTGTGGGTTGTCGTTGTCTGCGTGTCGGAGTGTTGAACCGGCGAGTTAGAGCTTCGCCACCTGGCTGAAGTCCATTTCGACGAGCGTCTCGCGTCCGAAGATGTTCACGAGCACCTTCAACTTCATGTGATCGGGATTGATCTCCGCGATCTGACCGTTGAAGTCCGCGAACGGACCTTCCTTGATGCGCACTCCCTCGCCCACCTCGTAATCGAGCTTCGGCGCCTTGCGCTTCGGTGCAACCTCACCCTCGCCCTTCGGCATGAGGAAGGTCTGTACTTCCTTGCGGGACAGCGGTGTCGGCCGCTGACCGCGCTGGTTCTGACCGACGAAGCCCGTGATTCCCGGCGTTTGACGGATGCACAGCCAGGCATCGTCGTCCATTTCGCAGCGCACGAGCAGGTATCCGGGGAAAACCTTCTTCTGCACGGTCTGCTTGCGGCCGTTTTTGAACTCGACGACGTCTTCCATGGGGATGACGACTTCGAACACCTTGTGCTCGAGGTGCATCGACTGGATGCGTGCGCGCATGTTCGCTTCGGCCTTCTTTTCGTAGCCGGCCTGCGAGTGGACGACGTACCACTTGCCCGGTCGCAACCAGGGGCGGTCGATCTCCTCTTCCTCTTCCAGACCCTCGACACCCTCCTCGGTGGTGAGGTCGAAGGATGCGTCGAGCGACTCGTCGGTGGCGAAGGTGGTGTCGTCGGATGCAGTCATGGTGTGTCCCTGTTCAATCGATGTTCAATCGTGTGTCGTTCGTCGTGTTTCGGAAGCCTGCGACGTCAGTCCTTGTACAACCATCCGGAGACGATGCCGAGCACGGCATCGAGGCCGCCCACGTACGCCGTGACGATGACGACGGCAACGAGCACGATGATCGAATAGCGACGAATCTCCGGCCACTTCGGCCAGGACACCTTTCGCATCTCGTCGCGAACTTCGCGCACGTACTGGACGCCACCGACACGCTCGCGCTTCGCCTGCGGAACGGCCGGCTGGCGGACGAACGAACCCTGGTCGTTCACCGTCCCCATGCGGCGCATGGCGCGCTTTTGCTGTCGGTTGAGATCCATGGACATGAGAGAGGGAAGGCTATCGGCGGGGTCGGACGATCTTCATCGGCGGCCTTCGTCGGCTGCACGCGGCGCGATTCGTGCAGGGCAGGAGGGATTTGAACCCCCGACCGTCGGTTTTGGAGACCGATGCTCTACCAGCTGAGCTACTGCCCTCGGATAACGGGGTCAGGCTACCAGTGCATGACGGCGGCTTCCCCGGGGCGCCACACGACGAACACCGTGTTTCCGCGCGGGACGGAACAAGGAGCGACGCCGGCGACGATCGATGTGTACGTCAGCGTTCGACGAACCCGTCGGGCAGCCCCGCGAGAAAAGTCGAGTTGCGCTGCAAAAAGATCTCGTGGATGGATGAGCGCACCGCACCGTGCATGGCTCGCCCGCGCTCACCCATCGCCGTGGTCATTGCGTCGCGATAGCGGTTCTGATGATGGTCGTCCCCCACGTAGCGACCGTGCGTCGTGAGCTCGTCGGCAAATGCAACGACGTATTCGGCGATTTCAGTGGGTGTCGAGCGCTCGACGCGTACGCCGGCGGCGACGAATTCCTCCGGCGCCTCGAACCATCCCGCGCCGGTGTCGAATGCAGCGCGCAGCGGCATCTCGCCCGACTCGGCGAACAACCGCGCGGGGACCCACGTCGCCAGTTCGGTCGAGTGGAAGACCTGTGCGTACAACGGCACGTCCACGTACATCACGGGTCGGCGACCGACGAGCGCCACCGCATCCGGTCCGGTGAGAGTCGACACCATGAACCGCGACCGCAGCGGCAGGATGACGTCGAGAAGCTCGCTGCGCCGACCCGACGTCGCGTAGTCGATGACGTTGGGATGGCTGATGCCGATCCCCGACCTCACACGGTGACCGAGCCGAACCACCGTCCATCCGCGTTCCGCGAGTGCGAGTGCCGCCGGGGCGAAGTCGGCGATGTCGCGGTCGCGCATCGCCCCGTTCGACAACGCGGGACCGAACGTCGAAAAGTACGCCGGGTCGCGCACGGCGAAGGTGACGATGCGTGCATCGTCGGCGATACCCAGCGCCTCGAGTTCACGGCGTGCACGCAACGACTCCGCGGGTGAAATGCGCAGATGCGTCCGCGACGAGTCGAGTGCATTGCCGACGCCGAACAGTGATGCGTCGACGATGTCGGGGGCCAGGACCGCGTGACGGCTCGACACGCGGAGGATGGCGGCGATCCACCAACTCGGGGGAATCGTGATCGATCGTTTCCACATGCGCAAGAGCGTCGGATTCGGACTGTCGGCGGGCTTGCCGAAGTTCCACCACGTCACACTGCGTGGAGAGTGCTGCCGGGCCCACGTCGACGACAACCCGGTGTCGCGCACGCACAGGCCGTTTTCCGGCTCGAGTGCCAGGTGTCCGTAGAACGCCGCCGTTCCCTTGACGACAGTCAGTCGCCACACCGGGCGTGACACCCGGGCAACGACGAGGAACAGCAAGGCGACGCCGTCGAGCATCGCCTTTGCAGCGGCGACGGCGATGCGGCGGATGCGGGTCTTCACGTCGACACCCGTCGTCGCGACGTCATCGAACCGATGTCAGTGCTGCGACTCATCGATGACGGCTGCGTACGAACCTTCGGCGACGACACGGCCCGATTCGAGCCGGTACAGGCGGTCGCAGTAACGCACCGTCGACAAGCGGTGGGCAACGACGATGATCGTCCTGTCTCCTCGCAACCGTTCGACGGAGTTCATCACACCCGCCTCCGTCTCGGTGTCGAGCGCCGACGTCGCCTCGTCGAGAACGAGAACGGCGGGTTCGTGGTACAGCGCCCGGGCAATGCCCAAACGCTGGCGCTGACCACCGGACATCCGCACCCCGCGCTCGCCGATGACGGTGTCGAGGGCATCCGGCAACGCCTCGACGTACTGCCACAATTGGGCCAGCTCGAGCGCCTTGCGCACGCGGGAATCGTCGATGTCCCCCGCATCGACGCCAAGAGCGACGTTGTTCCGGATCGTGTCGTCGATGAGAGCGATGTTCTGCGGTACGTAGCCGATGAGCGACTGCCAGTCACCGACGATCTCGCGCATGTCGGTGCCGTCGACACGGAGCGTTCCTTCCTGGGGGGCGAGCAGACCGAGGATGACGTCGATGAGCGTGCTCTTTCCGGCACCGCTCGGACCCACGAATCCGACGAAATCACCCGCGCGGATGACGAACGAGACGCCGTCGAGTGCCGGTGAATCCGCTCCGGCGTACCGGAAGCGAAGATCCTCACCGTGGATCTCCCGGAAGGATCGACGCGAGTTGCTGCGCTGCGGCACCGGGACGAATTCGCGAACGAGCAGGTCCGTGTAGACGTTCGAAATCGGACTCCGTCCGTACGAAAGCTGTTGGAGTGACGTGATCACTCGATTCACCGAGGGAAGCACCCTGAAGGATGCAGCGGCGAACAAGGCGAGCACGGACACGACATGAGCGATCTCCGACTCTTGCACGATCATCACCACGACGAGCACGCAGAGTCCCAGCATCGCCAAGACCTCGAACAATGCACGTGGCACGGACTGAAAGGTCTGGAACAGATATTGGGCACGAGCGGAATCCTTCAGGCTTTGGTCATGCTCTTGATAGAACCAGTCTTCGCGGCCGAGCAATTTGACTTCCTTGACGGATCCGAAACCTTGCATCAGCGACAACAAACTCCTTCCGCGGCTGACCTGCCTCACCTCACCCCAGCGATTGACGTACCGACGCGTACCCCGCAGCAACGCGCTTCCGACCAAGCCGAATATCACAAGCGTGCTCAGCGTTCCGATCGGCTCTGCGCTGACAAGGATTCCGAAAAGTCCCAGTCCGACGATGAGATCGGTAGCCAGTACGAGAATCGGCATGACACCGTTGCCCACGACGGAAGATGCATTTTCCTGGACGTTGCGGACGAGGAATGCAGAGTTGGTACCCAGATGGAATTCGTAAGGCATCTGCATGTACCGCTCGAATAGCTTCTGCACCACCCGATTGCCGATTCGCGCCGCCAACCGCGCTTGCACGTAGGCGAGAAAGAGACCCACAACGTTTTTTACGGCGTACACGACGACGGACACCACCATCAAGCCGATCAACAATTGGGACTGTGAGTAGTCCTCGACCAACGTTCCCACCACGGGAATTTGGCTGGCGGAGCTTTCTGAAGTGAGCAGCAGCGCGAGCGGTATCACGAGCCCGACACTCACCATCTCAAGAGCCGCATGTACGACGATGACGATCATCGTGAGCCCAATCAGTGATCGCTCGCGGGGTAGGAGCAGCCTCCACAACATTCGGAGAACGGACACCCCGCGTACGGGCTCAACCACCGGCATCCTCCAGCCACCAGGGGTTCATTCGCAGAAACCTCGGGCTGACAACGGCAGTCGGCCGACCTCGGAGTTCGAATGCACCCGACGCAATTC
>JBIIDI010000132.1:0-4573 GCA_044238425.1 Ilumatobacteraceae bacterium | reverse complement strand
TCCTGCGCGCCGATGCGCTGCGTTCGAACGGTCCGATCGAGTCGCCGTTGTCTCGTGAGGGGGCATTCCTCGTGAACAACGTGCTGTTTGCCGTGTTCGCCTTCGTCGTCCTGCTCGGCACCGTCTTTCCGCTCATCGTCGAGGCGCTGCAGTCGCGGCAGATCGTCGTCGGCGAGCCTTTCTTCGACCGTCTCAGCGTTCCGATCGGTCTCGTCATGCTCTTCCTCATGGCCGTCGCACCCGTGCTGCCGTGGCGCCGCAGCGGCGCATCGGTCATGCCGACCCGTCTGGCAATTCCGGCATGGTGCGGAGTCGCATCACTCGTTCTCGCTCTCGCTCTCGGTGCGGCCGGATGGGCTCCGATGCTCGCGTTCGGACTCGGCGGGTTTGCCATCGCGACGACCGTGCGGCATCTCGTGCTCGCCGTACGCACGCAACGCGTGCGGGGCTTCGTCGGTCGGGCGAACGGCGGAATGATCGTGCACCTCGGCGTCATCTTCATCTGCATTGCGCTCGCCGCATCGAACGGTTTCACGCGCAGCCAGGAGTTCGACCTCGTCCTCAACAGGCCGGTCGAGTTCGCCGGGCACACGTTCGAGCTCGTTGACGTCTACGAAACCCGCGACGCACGCAGCATCGCCGTTCGTGCGGCGGTGAAGGTCGACGGTGGTCGCGCATACGAACCGGCGATCACGCGGTTCACGAACATCGGAATGAACGTCGGCACACCGTCGGTGCGCTCGACGCTGACGCACGACATCTACATCACCGTTGAACCTCCCGTGCGTCCGGCGTCGGGCGCCGCGCGGATCAAGGTGTTCATCAAGCCGCTCATCATGTGGTTGTGGATCGGCACGTTCGTCATGGCAGCGGGCACCGTGCTTGCGGCGCTGCCGTCGCGCCGCCGCGATGCGAACAGGGTTCGCGACTCGATCGTCAACCTCGAGGGCTACGGGCCAGACGATCCCGATCTCGACGGCACTGATTCTTGGAGCGTTGATTCCGGAAGCACTGACTCCGACGTGGCGACGGACGCACCGGTGGTGCGATGACGACGCCGGTCGTGTCCTCGCGTCGACGCGCCGCCGCCATCGCGTCGACGCTCGCCTTCCTCGCCGCGGTGGTCTGGGTCCTTGCAACCGCCGGCCGCGACGAATCGACTGCTCGCTCGCCGTTGCTCGGTCAGCCTGCGCCTGCCGTCGTCACGACGACGACGAGCGGCGACACCTTCGATCTCGCGCGACGGAAGGGCTCGTGGGTCGTGCTCAACTTCTTCAACTCCACGTGCGTGCCGTGCATCGCGGAACATCCCGCGCTCATCTCGTTCGTCGAGCGCGAAACTCGGCGTGCCGACGGAGCCGAGTTTTACTCGGTGATCAACGACGATTCGACGCAGGCGGTCGAGGACTTCTTCTCCCGCCGCGGCGGCGACTGGCCCCGACTGCGCGACGACGACGGCGCGATTGCCGTCGCCTTCGGTGTTGCGAAGGTGCCCGAAACATGGGTCATCGATCCGAACGGTTTCGTTCGCCTGCGTATCCTCGGTGCCGTCGAATCGGGCGACCTCGAAACACGCCTCGATGAGTTGCGCGGCGCCCGATGAGCCGTTCGCTGGCACGTCCGCGACGAGTCATCTCGTCCTGGCCTGCATGGGTGCTCGTACTTGTCGCTGCATTTTTGCTCGTCGTCGTCGGTGGCACGCGCGACCGCGGACCGCTGTCGCAACAGGAGCGGATCGAACAGATCGGCCGGCGCATTGCATGCCCGACGTGCGCCGGCGAAAGCATCTCCGTGTCACGGGCGACTGCGGCGCTGTCGATCCGTGCGGAGATCGCCCGTCAGGTCATCGACGGACAGCGCAGTGATGACGAAATCGTCGCATTCATCGTCTCGCGCTTCGGTGGGGAAGTCCTCCTCGTACCGCGGGCGACGGGCGTCGATGCGCTCGTGTGGGCGTTGCCCGTCGCCGTCGCGGTTGCGCTCGCCGCCGGTCTCGCATTTGCCTTCGTGCGGTGGCGACGGCAACCTGATGCATCGAGTGGCGCGCGACGTGTGCCGCGGTGGATGACGTTCGCCGTCGTCGGATCGGTCGTCGTCGTTGCGGCAGCGTCCGGATGGTGGGTGGCTCGCGAATCGGGCCAGCGGCTCCCCGGTCAGACACTCAGCGGTGGAATCGCCGACAGTACGGCGACGTTGTTGTCGCAGGCCCGTGCGCTCGGGGCAGGGGACGTCGGTGCGGCGATCGAGTTGTACGGTCGGGTGCTCGAAATCGATCCCGACAACGTCGAGGCGATCACGTATCGCGCGTGGCTGGTCAGCCTCTCGGCGCGCAACTTCGACGAGGCGCTGCGCACTCAGGCATACCAGGCGGCAGTTGCGGCATTCGGTCGGGCGATCGAACTCGATCCGTCGTACGCGGACGCGGTGTGCTTCCTCGGTGTCGTCGTGTACCGCGACGGCGGTGACGCACCTGCCGCACTCGAGTTCCTCGACCGTTGCCTCGCCAGCTCGCCGCCGGCCGAAGTGCGCGGGCTCGTCACCTCATTGCGGGACACAGTCGCCGCGGAGGTCGGCGACTGATTTAACACAGTCGGCGACTGAATCAACACAGTCGGCGACTGAATCAACACAGTCGGCGACTGAATCAACACAGTCGGCGACTGATTTAACACAGTCGGCGACTGAATAAATACAGTCGCAGCGTCAGTTGCCGTCGGGCGGTGCCACGGCGATCGCGCGTGCCCACGCCCCGTTCAGCCGGTCGAGCACCCACACCGAACCCTTGCGCCAACACGGCTCGGAAGCGATGACCATTCCGCGGCGCTCGAGTGCGCCGATGAGCTCGGGAATGACGTCACCATGGCTGCAGATGGCGGCATCGTCGGGTAGCGAGTTGACGACGTCGAGGACGGAATCGATGCGCACCGAATCGACGAATTCGGCGAGTCGCGCATCGACGTCGACGTCGACGCCGCGCGCATCGGCGAGAGGCGCAACGGTCTGTCGGCAGCGCACGGCGGGACTCGACATGATCCGTGAGAGTCGCACGTCGGCGAAGCGCCGGGCGATGTTGTGTGCCTGATCGATGCCGCGCTGCGACAGGGGTCGCAGTTCGTCGTCACCGTGCCATTCCGAGCGACTGCCGGCGTGGGCATGACGAATGACGAGCAAAGGCACCGCGGCAACCTACAGGGCCGAGGTGAACGACCCGGGGCTCGGGAACGCTTCGCATTCCTTCCGGTGGCACACTGTCCGCGTGGGATTCTTCGAGCGCAACCGCGAGGAAGTCGTGCGACGCGGTCTCGATCCGTCGCGCCTGCCTCCGGGTCAGTACCTCACCGATCGTTACCCGGTTCTCCACGTTGGTGACGTGCCCGAATACGGTTCGGGTGAATGGTCGCTCACCATCGGCGGCGACGTCGAGAAGCCGTGCGTCGTGACGTACGACGAGTTGCGTGCGATGCCGGCGACGACGGTGACCGTCGACATTCATTGCGTGACGAAGTGGTCGAAGTTCGACATGGAATGGACCGGCGTGCGCGTGCGCGACCTTCTCGCCCGCGCTGCTGTGCGACCGACGGCAACCCACGTCCTCGAGCACGCCGAGTTCGGCTACACGACGAACGTGCCGCTGGCCGACGTGATGCGTGACGACTCGCTCGTCGCTTATGCGTATGCCGGTGAAGACCTCGACCCGATCCACGGCGGACCCGTGCGCATGGTGCTGCCGCAGTTGTACTTCTGGAAGTCGGCGAAATGGCTGCGCGGAATCGAACTGTTGCAGCACGACGTCGCCGGATTCTGGGAGCGCAACGGCTACCACATGTACGGAGATCCCTTCCGCGAGCAGCGCTTCACCGACGACTGAAGGTCGTCCGCGGCCGGCTACAGCGTCGTCGCGCAGAATCCGTCGCCCTGGGGGAGCGACGCGGAAATCTCGGGAGACGTCTCGCCGTACAGCGCGGAGAGCATTCCCTTCACCATTCCGCGATCGACCGCGCAGATGACGGGGTGTTCGAGTGCGACGTCGCCGAACGGACAGTGGTTGTTGATGATGCGCAGTTCGTTGTGTCGTTGTTCGGCGTGGGCGGCGAAGCCGTGCGCAGTGAGCGCGTCCGCGACCGCCGTGAGCGCCGACCGCAGCGAGCGGTGACCCGCAGCGACGTCGTCGCCGGTGAGTCCGCTCGCCATCGCCTGGCCGTACTGGCGCCCGATGTCCTCGGCCATCGCCTCGGCCTGCTCGCGCGGAAGAAGATCGAGTGCACGGCCGAGCAGCGACAAGATGAGGTCGTCGCTGCGCACCGGGAATGCGAGTTCGGCGGTGTCGGCGGCGATGCGATACCGCTTCGACGGGCGGCCCGCGCCGGTCTTGCCGCTGCGCTCGACGGACACTTCGACGTACCCGCCGGCGGCGAGTTTGTCGAGATGGTGGCGCGCGACGTTGGGGTGCAGCGCAAATCGATCGGCAACCTGGGCTGCCGTCACGCCGTCGTCGCTGTCGCGCACGAAGAGATAGACGGCCCGACGCGTCGGATCACCGAATGCGGACGTGATCGCCGACACGGTCGCCGTG
>JBIIDI010000131.1:0-4599 GCA_044238425.1 Ilumatobacteraceae bacterium | reverse complement strand
GAGAGCACGCAGGATTCCGTACTCCGCGATGACGGTCTTGCCCGATCCGGTCGGCGCCGCAACGAGCACCGACTCCCCCGCATCGATTGCATCCATCGCCGCCGTCTGGAACCGGTCGACGGGAAACGTCAGATGGGCAAGTCGCCGGTTGCGATCCTCCGCGGTCATCGGTTGCCCGAGCGCCGGCGACGGCGCCAGAGAACTACCGAACCGACGCCGATGGCGAGCGCGTACAGCACGATCATCGGAACGGCGAGGGCGGCGAGCGACACGGGATCGCCACTCGGCGTGATGACGGCGGCAACGACGAGGATGACGAGGATCGCGACACGCCACTGACGAAGCAACGTGCGCGGCGTGACGACCTCGACGAGTTGCAGGAACACGACGAGCAAGGGCGCGAGGAAGCCGACGCCGAACGCCGCCATCATCAAACCCACGAGCCCGACGTACTTCGTGATCTGGAACGCCTGCGTGATGTCCTCACCCGACCACCCGATGAGGAACTCAAGTGCCCGGCCCAACGTCCAGTACGCCAGTGCGGCCCCCGCTGCGAAGAGAACGACTGCCGCGACCATGAACGAGCGTGAGTAACGCCGTTCACGTTTCGACAGTGCCGGCACGATGAAGCGCCACACCTGCCAAGTGACGACCGGCAGCGCGAGAATGAGACCACCGTAAGCCGAGATACGCATGCGCGCGGTGAACCCTTCGACGGGACCGAAGGAATACAGAGAGCCGTCGCATTTCAGGGATTCACGGGATGCGCACAGGTCGACGTAAGGACGTACGAGAAACTCGAGAATGCGTTCGTATCCGATGAGCACGACGATCGCCCCGACCGCAACTCCGGCGAGTGCCTTGACGATCCGCGACCGCAATTCGGCGAGATGCTCGATGAAGGTCATCGCCTCCGGGCTCGTATCGGACGTCGCCTCAGTCACGGTGGTCCGTCTCCGCATCCGGCGGTACTGGTGATTCGACCGGGTACGGGATGAAAGTGGGCTCGAACGAGGCCGGTGCTGGCGACGTTGCACCCTCACCGGCGGCAGCGTTCCCGGCGGCATCGGCAACGACACCGCCATTGAGCATGGTTCGCGCCGACTTCGTTGCCTGCCGCAGTTCCCGTGTCGGCTCGTCGAGTGCCGATTTCAGTTCCGCCTGGACCCCCTGGCTCATTCGCCGCAATTCCCCGTAGAGGCGTCCGGCACGACGAAGCATCTCGGGAAGCTTCTCCGGGCCGAGGATGACGAGCCCGATGACGAGGATGAAGAGCACCTCACTGCCGGAGAGATTGAACACACGGAAATCCTACGAGCCCCGCACCCCGGCGTTGTCTACTGTTCGATGGATGCAACAGCACCTTCCCTCGCTGCGCGGCACGACATTGCTCCTCGCACGCAGAGGTGCGTCCGAGCACGTGCGATCGTCGGTCGTGGAGGCGTGCGCCGTGGCGTTGCGTCTCGGATCGCACGGGCTCGACCTTGACGTTGCCGTGGTCGCGGGAGAAGTGCGTTTCGCCCAACGGAACCGTGGCGGCATTGCGGAGAAATTGCGCCGTGGCGGTGCGGCCGATCCGACCGCGTACGACTTTTTCGCCGCGCTCCCAGGAGCGCTGCACGTTCCGGTGTTCGTACGCGTTCGTGGCGAAGATGTCGTCGAGGTGACCGCAGCCTTGACGGCAGGTGTCGTGACACCGATGTGGCGACTAGTCGTCGCTTGCTCGCGCGGGATTCCGCAACCGGCACCGTCGCCGTCGTTCGCGTGCTACGTGTGCTCTGCAATCACGGAGATGCCGCACGGCCCGGAGCGCTTCTTCGCCGCCGCCCGGGCAGCCGGATGGCGAGGTGTCGTACTGCCCGATCGTGACTGGACCGGTGGCGTGATTGCGCTCGCCCACCGCTTCGAACTCGAAACCGTTGCTGACGTCGTCGTGCAGGAGCACCGCGCGCTGGACTTGTTGCGTATGGGAATCGACGTCATTTCGAGTGCGTGGCCCGACCGTCTCGCCTCTGCGGCGCTCGAATTCGAGCGCACCCGACCTACAGGAGTGTGACGCTTCCCAACGGCCAGATGACGACGAGTGCCTGACCGCGGATGAGACTCTGACTCACCGTCCCGAACATCCGTGAGTCGTAGGACTGATCCCGGTGATCGCCGACGACGAACACCTCGCGGGATCCGACGAGTACCGGATCCATCTCCTCCACACCGCAAGCCGATGTCATCTCCGGCGTGAGCCACGGCTCGGTGAGCGGGACGCCGTCGACGATCAGGACGCAATCACGAATCTCGATCTCCTCACCCGGGAGGCCGATGACCCGCTTGATGAGGTCGTCGTGCTGCACCACTCCGCCGCTCGTCGTGATGCGGTCGAAAACGACGACGTCGCCCCGCGACGGGTCGCCGAAACGGTAGGCCAGCTTGTTCACGAGCACGCGATCGTCACCCACGAGTGTCGGCTCCATGGACGGTCCGGAAATGTAAAACTGCTGTACCACGAAAGTGCGCAGCACGACGGCAATCAGCAGGGCCGAACCGACGACGACGAACCACTCTCGCAGTGTCCGCAGGAATCGCCCTGAACCGGATCGCTCGTCAGCGGGAGTCGATGCGAAACGCGAATCGTTCACCGCGACGACGCTATCGTTCCGACGGGCTGCGATTTCTTCTACAACGATGCGATGAGTTTGTCGACCCGATCGTCGTGGCTCTTGAACGGGTCCTTGCACAGCACCGTTCGTTGCGCCTGATCGTTGAGCTTGAGGTGCACCCAATCGACGGTGAAGTCGCGCTTGCGTTCCTTTGCCGCGCGGATGAACTCGCCGCGTAGACGTGCCCGCGTCGTTTGCGGAGCGCGTTCTGTTGCTTCGGCCACGTCGGCGTCGGTGCTGAGTCGAACGACCGCATCCCTGCGCTCGAGAGTACGGAACACGCCGCGATCGGGATGAATGTCGTGGTACTGCAAATCGAGCAGCTGTACGCGCGCATCGTCGAGTGCGAGACCGTGGCGATCGCGGAATCCCTCGATGATCCTGTACTTGATCACCCAGTCGACCTCCCGGCCGAGTGTCATCGGATCGTTCTCGAGGGCCGTCACACAGTGTTCCCACATGTCCAAGGCGCGCCGTTCCTCGGGTGAGAAACCCGCCGTGTCGGCGTACTTCATAGCCCGATCCACGAACTCACGCTGCATGTCGAGCGCGGAAAGTTCGCGACCGCTGGCGAGCCGGATCCGCTTCTTGCACGTGAGGTCGTGGCTGATGTCGCGGATGGCGCGAATCGGGTTCTCCAGCGTCATGTCCCGCAGCGACACGGCAGGGTCTTCGATCATCCGCAACAGGCACGCGGTGGAACCGAGCTTCAGGAAGGTGGTGTACTCGCTCATGTTCGAATCACCGACGATGACGTGGAGTCGACGGAAACGCTCCGAATCGGCATGCGGCTCGTCGCGGGTGTTGATGATCGGGCGGCTACGAGTCGTCGCCGAGCTCACGCCCTCCCATATGTGTTCGGCCCGTTGCGACAGCGTGTACACCGGACCACGGGCGGTCTGCAGGACGTGACCGGCTCCCGTGAAGATCTGGCGGGTGACGAGGAACGGAATGAGACTCTGTGCGTAGTAGGAGACGTCGTCTGTCCGGGTTGTCAGGTAGTTCTCGTGGCATCCGTAACTGTTTCCTGCGGAGTCGGTGTTGTTCTTGAACAGGTAGATGGTGCCCCGCACCCCCTCGTCCCGCAGCCGCGCCTCGGCGCTCACCGCAAGATTCGCAAGAATGTGTTCGCCGGCACGATCGTGCACGACGCACTGGAGGATCGAGTCGCACTCTCCCGTCGCGTATTCGGGGTGGGAACCCACGTCGAGGTACAGACGTGCGCCGTTTTCGAGGAACACGTTGCTCGAGCGACCCCACGACACGACTCGTCGGAACAGATAGCGGGCCACTTCATCCGGTGAGAGTCGCCTCTGACCGCGCAACGTGCATGTCACGCCGTACTCAGTTTCGATTCCGAAGATGCGGCGGGAGACCATGGCGGGATCGTGCCGTGCCCGTTGCCGAATCAGCCGAGCATGCGGGCGACCGTCGCGTGATCGAGGCGACGGAAGCACCGCCGCCGACCCGAGCGGTCGAGTGTCGCCACCTCGAGTTCCGAGGCGCTCAGCTTGCGATCGGCACCCGACAGCGCCGCAACGACGACCTTCACGCACGCGCCCATCGTCGATTCGGCGGTGAAAGTCTCGGTCATGCGCTGCGCGATCGTCTCCGCATCACCGCCGAGAACGCACCAGTTGCGTTCGTCGAGGAGCGTTCCGTCGTAGAGCACGTGGAAGAGACGGTCGTCGGCGATCGTGTTCCCGACCTCGGCGATGAGCAGCTCGACCTCGAGGGGCTTGGGACCGCTCGTCGAAAACACGTCACCGAGGATCTGTGCGTACTGGTTGGCCAGACCCCGGGCATCCACGTCCTCGCGCGAGTATTGGTACCCCTTCAATTCGGCCGCGCGAACACCTGCGACGCGCAACTGGTCGAATTCGTTGTACTTGCCCACCCCGGCGAACGCGATGCGATCGTAGATTTCACTCACCTTGCGCAGCGT
>JBIIDI010000026.1:0-16262 GCA_044238425.1 Ilumatobacteraceae bacterium | reverse complement strand
AACCGGAATCGTTGCAGCGGGCATCGTCCTCGTTGCCACGTGGCGGCACTTCGAACGGTCGAGGTTCGGATCGACGTTGCTCGTCGTCATCTACTCGGTCCTGTGGATTCTGTCGACGGTGGGCTTTGCCGTGTTCTTCGACGATCCGTTCGTTGCCCTCGTCGGAGGTGTCGGCATGGGTGTTCCGGCGCTCGTGTCGTGGCGTCCGCGCCGACGGGAGCCGGTGCCGTGAGCGACGTCGTCGTCATCGGTTCGGGCTTCGGGGGCCTCATGGCCGCCATTCGCCTGCGTGCCGCGGGACGCGACGTCGTCGTGCTCGAGCGCAACGAATCGTTCGGCGGCAAGGTGGCGACGTACGAACGCGACGGTTTCAGCTTCGATCTCGGGCCCTCGTTGCTCACGTTGCCCCGGTACATCGACGACACGTTGCGCCTCGCGGGAACGTCGTTGAGCGACGAGGTCGACCTCGTGCGCCTCAAGCAACCGTTTCGGTATTTCTGGCCCGATCATTCGGCCGTTGCGTTTCACGACGACCCGCTGGCGACGGCGGAAGCGGTGGATGCGATGAGTCCCGGCGCGGGTGCGCAGTACCTCGGTTTCGTGAAGAAGGCGCGACGCATATGGGAGATCAGCGAGCGCACGTTCCTCGCCGGCGAGATGCGCGGCCGCGTGGGACTGCTGCGCCGGATGCGTTCGCCCCGCGACCTCGTCGAGATCGATGCGATGCGCACGTTGGCCGCTGCCGCGAAAAAGTCCTTCGACGATCCGCGGATGCAACAGTGGGCCGGGCGATTCGCGACGTACAGCGGTTCGTCGCCGTACGAAGCACCCGCGACGCTGTCGTGCATCGCCGCGGTGGAAGCCGACCACGGATCGTGGTACGTCACCGGCGGTATCGGCGCTTTGCGTGACGCGGTTGTCGCCGTGGCGCAACGCATCGGAGTGCAGTTGCGCAGCGGTGTCGACGTTGCGTCGATCGTCACGAAGCGCCGCCGTGCCGTCGGAGTCGTCACGACCACCGGCGAACGAATCGATGCGCGCGTCGTCGTGGCCAACGTCGATGCGGAGCATCTCTACGGCGACGTGTTGCCGCAGCCCAAGGAGCTCGAGCGCGTTCGCAGAGCAGGGCGCTCGACGAGCGGCATCGTCGTGCTCGTCGGCGTCGAGGGAAACACGCCGCTCGTTGCGCACCACAACGTGTGGTTCTCCCGCGACTACGCGCACGAGTTCGCCGCGCTCGCCGCGGGTCGCGTTCCGGACGATCCGACGATCTATGCGTGCGTGTCGTCGGTGACCGACCCTTCGCAGGCACCGAGCGGTTGCGAGAACTGGTTTCTGCTCGTCAATGCACCTGCCGATGCGCACGTCGACGTCGACACCTACGGTGAGCAACTGCTCGACCGCCTGGCATCGATCGGCCCCGACCTTCGTCAACGTGCACGCTTCGTCGAAACGATCGGCCCGCGTGACATCGCATCGCGATACCGCGCACCCGGTGGTGCGATATACGGAACGTCGTCGAACGGTCGCAGCGCGGCGTTCCGTCGACCGACGAACACGAGTGTCGTGCGCGGCGTGTACCTCGTCGGAGGATCCAGTCATCCCGGCGGAGGATTGCCGATGGTGACGGCGAGCGCACGCATTGCGACGGAACTCATCTTGCGTCGTCGCCGCGACCGATAGCCTGATCGTCATGTCGGTGACCGTTCGCATCCCCACCACGCTTCGACCGCTTTCCGGTGGTGCTTCCACCGTCACCGTGTCGGGCAACACCTTGCGCGAGGTGCTCACCGGTCTCGATGCCGCACACCCCGGGTTTGCTGCGCGATTGCTCGACGAGCAGGGAAATCTGCACAAGTTCGTCAACGTGTTCGTCGCCGACGACGACGTTCGCTACCTGAAGGGTCTCGACACCGAGGTGCTCTCCGGTCAGACGGTGTCGATCATCCCGGCGGTCGCCGGCGGTCGTCGCTGACCGGGACGCAACCCGCTTGAAATTCGTCGTCGCGGTTCCGGCCCGACTCGAGAGTTCGCGTCTGGCGAACAAGGTGCTCGCCGACATCGGCGGCGAGCCGATGCTGAAGCGAGTCCTCGACGGTGCGGCACGTGCACGACGCATTGATCGCGTCGTGTTGTGCACGGACTCCGAGGAACTGTCGACGGCTGCGCGCAGCTGGGGATACGACGCGCTCATGACGTCGCCGCAGTGCACGTCGGGCAGCGAACGCATCGCATCGGTCTGCGGCGGTTTCGATGCCGACGTGGTCATCAACGTGCAGGGCGATCAGCCGTTCGTCGACGCGGCGATCATCGACGCGATGGCCGACGTGTTCGCATCGCGCACCCCGACACCCGAGGTGGTGACCCCCGTGTACCGAATCGCGGCGGAGAAGTTGCACGATCCGAACGCGGTGAAGACCGTGCTGCGGGCCAACGGCGACGCGGTGTACTTCAGCCGGTCGGCGGTGCCGCACCGGCGGGGCGTCGATCCGTCACGATGGGCCGACGGCGCCACGTACTGGGGACACGTCGGGATGTACGGCTACCGCCGGGACGTGCTCGCCCGCTGGTCGAGCCTCGCACCGTCGGTGCTCGAAGACATGGAGAAGTTGGAACAACTTCGCCTCATCGACAACGGCATTACGATTTCCACCTACGAGATCGTTCCCACCCTGCGCAACACCCTGTCGGTCGACGTGGCCGGTGACCTTGAATTGGCCCGCACGTTGGTGACGTCCGCATCATGACGACCGACAAAGTGCCCGATCTCGCATCGGTTCTGCGTGCGGAAGCGAACGCGATTGCCGCGGCCGCCGACCGACTCGATGCGAAGGACGTGGAGAAGGCGGTGTCTCTGCTCGCCGGCTGCGAGAGCAAAGTGGTGTTCACCGGAGTGGGCAAGTCGGGAATCGTCGCCCAGAAGTGCGCCGCCACGTTCACCTCGGTGGGCCTCGTCGCGGTCTTCCTCAATCCGCTCGACGCCCTGCACGGCGATCTCGGCATCGTGCGCGACGGCGACGTCGTCGTGTTCGTGTCGAACAGCGGTGAATCGGGTGAGTTGCTCGCACTCGTTCCGTACGTGAAGAAGCGCGCGGTGAACGTCATCGGAATCGTCGGTCGCACCGGTTCGACGCTGGCGCGTGAGTGCAACGTGGTGCTCGATGCATCCGTCGAACGTGAGGCGTGCCCGATCGATCTCGTGCCAACGTCGAGCACGGCGGTCGCCATGGCGATCGGTGACGCGCTCGCCGTGTTGTGGATGGACCATCGCAAGGTGTCGGCCGAAGACTTTGCCCTCAATCACCCGGGAGGTGCACTCGGTCGCCGCCTGTCGTTGCTCGTGCGCGACCTCATGGTGCCCGTGTCGACGGTGACGGCGCTCGCCCCGAGTGCGACGCTCGTCGACGTCATCGACACCCTCACCCGTCACGCGATCGGTGCCGTGTGGGTGCACGCCGACGACGACACCCGACGACTCGGCGGCATCATCACCGACGGCGATCTGCGCCGCGCACTCACGCGCAACCCGGCCGACGCCTGGAGCGCGCTGTCGGCCAACGACCTCATGACGCGCTCGCCGATCACCGTTGCCGAGGCATCACCGGCGTTCGATGCACTGGCGCTCATGGAACGCAACGCCCGCAAGTCCATCTCGGTGTTGCCCGTCATCGGCGACAATGGAGAGGTGAGCGGAATGCTGCGATTGCACGATCTCGTGAAGGCCGGTCTGGCGTGAGCGCACCCACCGCGGCGATCACGCCGACCATGCAGTGCGGCGAGGGTCAACCACTACTCCTCATCGCCGGGCCGTGCGTCGTCGAGAGCGCCGAACTTGCGCATCACGTCGCCGGAAAGATGCTCGAGACGTGCCGAACGCTCGGCATCAACTACGTGTTCAAGGCGAGTTACGACAAGGCGAATCGCACGAGCGGGAATGCCTTCCGCGGCCCGGGTCGCGACGAAGGGCTCGCGGTTCTCGCCGACGTGCGGGCGAAACTCGGCATTCCGACGCTCACCGACATCCACGAGTCGAGCGACGCCGGTGACGCCGCCGCGGCCGTCGACATCCTCCAGATTCCGGCATTCCTGTGTCGACAGACGGATCTCCTCCTTGCCGCCGCGGCAACCGGTCGAGCCGTCAACGTGAAGAAGGGTCAGTTCCTCGCGCCGTGGGACATGCGCAACGTCGTCGACAAGCTGCGCGGCGGCGGGGCAAAGCACGTGCTCGTCACCGAGCGCGGCGCCTCGTTCGGGTACAACACGCTCGTCGTCGACTACCGCTCGCTGCCGCAGCTGCGCGACACCGGTGCGCCGGTGATCTTCGACGTCACGCACAGCGTGCAGCATCCCGGCGGCCAGGGAACGTCGTCGGGTGGGCAGCGCGAGTACGCGGGGGCCCTTGCCCGGGCGGCAGTGGCCGTCGGAGTCGACGGACTGTTCATGGAAGTGCATCCCGACCCGGACAAGGGGTTGAGCGACGGACCGAACATGATCCCGTTGCACCGCATCCCCGCCTTCCTCGAGCAGTTGCTCGCCATCCGCGAAGCGGTGCAGCGCCGCGGCCCGCAGCCAACGACGTACTGAGGCGCGATCCCGTGATCCGCATCTTCATCGGGTACGACGAGAACGAAACCGTCGCCTACCACGTCCTTGCCCACTCGCTCATCGCCAACGCCACCGAACCGGTGACGATCTCGCCGTTGCGCAAGGAAGCGTTCCGCTCGTTCTACGAGCGCGAGCGCTCGGGTCTCGAGTCGACCGACTTCTCCTTCACGCGATTCCTAGTTCCCTACCTGTGCGGGTACGAAGGCTGGGCCGTGTTCATGGACTGCGACATGGTGAACACCGCCGACATCGCCGAGTTGTGGGCGTTGCGCGACGACGCCTTCGCCGTGATGTGCGTGAAGCACGACTACCAACCGACCGACGAAGTGAAGTTCCTCGGCAACGTGCAGACCCGGTACGAAAAGAAGAACTGGTCGAGCGTGATGCTGTTCAACAACGACAAGTGCCGTGCACTCACACCCGACGTGGTGGCGAAGGAATCGGGTCTGTTTCTGCACCAGTTCAAGTGGTTGGAGGGGGAGCATCTCATCGGCGGGTTGCCCGCGACGTGGAACTACCTCGTCGGCGAAATGACGATGCCGGGGCTGCCGAAGCTCATCCACTACACGCTCGGCGGGCCATATTTCGAGAGCTACCGCGACTGCGAACACGCCGACGTGTGGCGCAGTGCCCGCGAGCGGATGCTCGCCGCAGCCAAGGGCTGAGGTCGTGGCACCTCGCGACGAGCGTTCCTGGGTGTTCATCGTCCGCGGTGCGCCGGACATCGACAACATCGTCCCCGTTGCATGGGCCGCCGCGCGCAGCGGCCGACGAGTCGTCGTCATCGTGGCGAGTCGGTACTCGCCCGCCCGCGACCCGAGGTTTTCCTTGTTGGGCGGATTGCGCAACGTCAACCTGATGCATCTGCCGGAAGCCGACGTTGCCGTCGGATGGGGACGTTTGCGGCGCGTTCGCTGGAGTCGACGTCGTGTGCGGCGATTGTTGCACCGGTTGAACGCCGCGGTCGTGTGCGTGGAATGGCGCGAAGGAGTCGCGGGCGAGACGTCATCACCGATTGCCGTCGTCAGGCGGCGACTGTTCGGTGATTTCATCGATCAGGTACTGCATGCTGCAGGCAGTGAGAGCATTCCGACGGTTGCCCTGCCGCACGGACACAGTGTGAAGACGAGTCTCGTGTGCAGCACGCACGTTCGGGCCACTCTCGATGCGCACGGTGGCAAGTTGCCCTTCGCCAATCGCGATTCCTTCGCTGCTTATGTGTTTTGCTCGGGTTACCACCGTGACGTCATCGTCTCCAACTCGACGATGAGCGGACGCAACGCCGTCGTGTGGGGAAGTGCCCGATTCAGCGAGGAATGGGTTGCGCAACTCACCGCACTCACCGCGGGTTCGGTGAAGATCGCCCGGCGATCGAACACGCGGCGGGTGTTGTTCTTCGTGCCGAAGTGGCACAACCTCGTCGACCGTGGGGCAACCATCGAGTTGCTCACCGCGCTGTCGCGGGACTCGCGTTTGCACGTGTTGGTCAAGGCGCACCCGCGTGCCGATCACACGTCACTCACTACCGACGAGCGATCGGCGCTCACCAGCGGCGGATCGCTCGAGTTCATCGAAGGGCCCGCCGAATCGGCGGCGCTGCTCGGCGAATGCGACGTGCTCGTCGACGTGGACTCGAGCATCGCCCTCGATGCGGTAGTGCGCGGAATTCCCTACGTGCGGCCGCGATGGTTGCAAGACGCATCGGTGACGACGATCTGGGACCGCGGCACCGTGGCACACCAACCGGGTTCGTTGCTCGAGGCGATCGAATTGCTCACCGGTGATCGGTTGTCGGCGGGGGTGCCCGACGAGGCGTTCATCACCGAAGTCATCGGCGGTCGCGGAGCGGCGCCGGTCGAGCGCTACGTTGCCGAACTTGCGCGCATCGCCCGTTAGGCGGCGAGAGCGAAGTCCCGCTTGTGGGCACGTTGCCAACGCACCATGTTGCGGGTGTGCGTGACGATCCACAGCGTGCTCATGGCGATGAAGCCCGGCTTGTTGAACACGATCGCGTAGGCAAGCCACGGAAACGAGTGGGCGAGCACGATTGCCCATCCCCACCACTTGCGGGCGCCGACCAACCAGAAGCCGGCAATTCCGACAACTTCACAAATGAGCAGTCCCCAGGTCCACAGTGCTTCGTTCGACATAAGGATCCAGTCTGAAGGTGACCTCACTGCGAAAACCGACGACTTCATCGCTAGTCTGGCGATGTGGCAAAGGAAAACGAAGCTGTAGACAAAGTAGACCGAGAAATCCTCGCCATCCTGCTCGATGACGCGAGGATTTCGTGGCAAACGCTCGGCGACCGGGTGCACTTGTCGCCCAACGCAGTTGCCGAACGGGTGCGGCGGTTGATGCGTCGGGGGATCATTCGACGCTTCACGATCGACATCGACCAACGGGCCCTCGGGCGGGACCTCATGGCGGTCATCGACGCGCGGATCACGGCCGATGACGACTTCGACGAGGCGGTGCGGGCGCGCGACGACGTCGTCTGGGCCTCGCACGTCACGGGGGTGCCCGACGTGAAGATCGCGGTTGCCTGCGACGGCACGGCGGGTCTTGATGCCTTTCTGCACTGGCTGCACAGCCACGGGGCGACCGACACCCGTACGGACGTCGTCTTGCGCCCCATCAAGTAGCGCCGCCCGATGGGGGGTGGCCTTGGTAGTCGGTTAGCAGTCTCATCGGTAGAGTGCTAACCCGCGATACCCCCGCAATATCCCCATTTGACATCCCAAGGAGTGAGAGATGCCGAAGATCATTTTGTTCGACGAGCAGGCCCGCCGTGGTTTGGAAGCCGGCATGAACAAGTTGGCCGACGCGGTGCGCGTCACCCTCGGACCGAAGGGCCGCAACGTCGTTCTCGACAAGAAGTGGGGCGCCCCGACGATCACCAACGACGGTGTGTCGATCGCCAAGGAAATCGAGCTCGAAGATCCTTACGAGCGCATCGGCGCCGAGCTGGTGAAGGAAGTGGCGAAGAAGACCGACGATGTCGCCGGTGACGGCACGACGACGGCAACGGTGCTCGCATGGAGCATGGTGCACGAGGGGCTGCGCAACGTCGCCGCCGGCGCCAACCCGATGAGCCTGAAGCGCGGCATCGAAAAGGCCGTCGAAGCCGCCGTTGCAAGCGTGAAGTCGCTCGCCAAGGAAGTCGACAACAAGTCGCAGATCGCCCAGGTCGCCTCGATCTCGGCGGCCGACACGGAGATCGGTGAAATGATCTCGCAGGCCATTGACAAGGTGGGCAAGGACGGCGTCATCACCGTCGAAGAGAGCCAGACCTTCGGTATGGAGATGGACCTCGTCGAGGGAATGCGCTTCGACAAGGGCTACATCTCGCCGTACTTCGTCACCGACCCGGACCGCATGGAGGCCGTGCTCGACGACCCGTACATCCTGTTCGTGTCGAACAAGATCACCGCGGTGCGCGACCTGCTTTCGCTGCTCGAGAAGGTGATGCAGGGCGGTCGTCCGCTCGTCATCATCGCCGAGGACATCGAGGGTGAGGCGCTCGCGACGCTCGTCGTCAACAAGATCCGCGGCACGTTCAAGAGCGTCGCGGTGAAGGCGCCCGGCTTCGGCGACCGCCGCAAGGCGATGATGCAAGACATGGCGATCCTCACGAAGGGCCAGGTCATCAGCGAGGAAGTCGGTCTCAAGCTCGAGAACACGACCCTCGACCTGCTCGGACGTGCGAAGAAAGTCGTCGTCACCAAAGACGAAACGACGATCATCGAGGGCGCGGGTGACGAAGCCGACATCAAGGGCCGCATCAACCAGATCAAGACCGAAATCGACAACACCGACAGCGATTACGACCGCGAAAAGCTGCAGGAGCGCCTTGCCAAGCTCTCCGGCGGCGTTGCAGTGCTGAAGGTCGGTGCCGCCACCGAGGTGGAGCTGAAGGAAAAGAAGCACCGCATCGAGGACGCGGTGAGCACGACGAAGGCGGCCATCGAAGAGGGTGTCGTCCCCGGCGGTGGTGTCGCGTTGCTGCGCTCGCAGGCCGCGGTGCTCTCGCTCGCATCGAGCCTCACCGGTGACGAAGCGACGGGTGCCAAGCTCGTTGCCCGCTCGCTCGAGGCCCCGCTCAAGCAGATCGCGGAAAACGCCGGTCTCGAAGGTGGAGTGGTCGTCGAGAAGGTGAAGAGCCTCACCGGCACGCACGGTCTGAATGCCGCCACCGGCGAGTACGAGGATCTCGTGAAGCTGGGCGTCATCGATGCCGCCAAGGTGACGCGCTCGGCGCTGCAGAACGCGGCATCGATTGCGGCACTCTTCCTCACCACCGAAGCGGTCATCGCCGACAAGCCCGAGGAGAAGTCGGCTGCCGGCGGCGGACACGATCACGGAATGGACGACTTCTAAGTCGACCAGCAGACTGGGGGAGTGACGGAACTCCTCTACCTACACGACGCGTACCTCACGTCGTTCACGGCCGCCGTGGTAGCGACGCGTGAGGACGCAGTCGCGTTAGATCGCACCGCGTTCTACCCGACCGGTGGCGGACAACCGCACGACGTCGGCACACTGAACGGCGTTGCAGTGCGCGACGTTCGCAAGGAAGCAGATCACGTGTGGCACGTGCTCGACGGCGCCGTACCCGCGGTCGGAACGAGCGTCGAGGGCGCCGTCGACTGGGAGCGACGACACAAACTGATGCGCACCCACACCGCGCTGCACGTGCTGTGCGGTGTGATCTGGAACGAGTGGCGTGTGCCGGTGACCGGCGGAAACATGGAACCGCTGTCCGCACGAATGGATTTCGAATTCGATCCGCTTCCCGAAGGCTTTGCGCAACGCGTTGAAACGCTCGTCAACGAGGCGATCGAGCGCGACCACCCGATCGAGGTGTCGTTCCTGCCACGGTCGACCGCGGTGACGGACGAGGATCTCATTCGCACGAAGGTGAGTCTCATTCCCGAGACGGTGAGTGAAATCCGGGTCGTTGACATCGTCGGGTTGGACAAGCAGGCCGACGGTGGAACGCACGTGAAGTCGACGAAGGAAGTCGGTCGATTCCGGGTGTTGAAGACGGAGAACAAGGGCAAGGGCAACAAGCGGATCCGCGTGGAGATCGTCGATGCCTGAGGCATCGGTTGCGGCGAGCGAACGCGAGGTGGTCGTTGCCGATGCGTCGCTCGGCGGGCGCGAAGCATGCACCGCGTTGTCTCTAGCCACCGACCGGTGGTTGCTCGACATCTTCACCCGGGCGCATACGGAACACCGACCTCGGGGTGCTGTGTCGTTGCTCGCTGTTGGCGGGTACGGACGAGGTGAGCTCGCACCGCGCAGCGATCTCGACGTCCTTCTCCTCCACGAGACGAAGCAGGCCCCCGATACGTTCGCCGGTGCGCTGTGGTATCCGCTGTGGGATGCAGGCCTGAAGGTCGGGCACGCCGTACGCACGCCGAAGCAGACGCTGCAGTTGCTCGACGACGAACTCGACGTCGCCACCGCCCTGCTCGACGCCCGCGTCGTCGCAGGCGACGCGGAGTTCGGGACGGAGCTCGTTCGTGCGGCACGGGCACGCATGCGACGCGACGAACGACGCTGGCTACGACGAATCCATGAGCGGGTGCTCGAGCGCCATCGCACGGTCGGCGAAGTGGCTTTCGTGCTCGAACCCGACGTGAAGGCGGGTCGCGGCGGACTACGCGACGTGCACGCCCTCGGATGGGCGATGCGACTCGGCATGCAACTTCCGCAGGACGACGCCGCAACGCTGCGCGACGCACACGACACCCTCTTGCGGGTGCGTGTCGCTCTGCACAGGGCGGTCGGCCGCGCAGTCGAAGTGCTGCGCTTGCAGGATCAGGACGTCGTCGCCGACATGGCAGGGTTCGCCAGCGCGGACGCATTAATGGCGGCGCTGGCTGGGGCGGCCCGGCGCATCACGTGGATCGCCGACGAAGCATGGGCGCGACTCGACCCGCCCGTGAACAGCAGTCCCGTGCCCGAGCGACTCGCACCGGGCGTCGACGTTCGGCACGGCGAAATTCACCTCGCCGACGATGCCGATCCGGCCGGTGATCCGACACTCGTCGTACGCGTGGCGACGGCAGCCGCGCGCAAATCACTGCGCATCGACAGGGGGTCGCTCGAGCGACTGGCCGCGACGACTCCGACGTGGCCCGATCCGTGGCTGACCGGTGCGAGCGACGAACTCGTCGCGTTGCTGTGCGAGGGTCACGCCGCCATTGCCGTCATCGAATCACTCGACCACTACGACTTGTGGACGCGGATCATTCCGGAGTGGTCACCGGTGCGCAGTAGGCCGCAGCGCAACGCATTCCACCGGTTCACCGTCGACCGTCACCTGTGGGAGGTCGTCGCCAACGCAGCGCAATTGCGCGATTGTGTTGCACGGGCGGATCTTCTCGTGCTCGGTGCGTTGTTCCACGACCTCGGCAAGGGCTATCCCGGGGATCACACCGAGGCGGGGATGGAACTCTTCAAGCGCATCGGGCCGCGAATGGGTCTCGGGCCCGACGACGTGCGCATCGTGAACACGCTCATCGAACATCACCTTCTCCTCCCCGACATTGCCACGCGTCGCGATCTTTCCGACGAGGCGACGATTCGGTTCGTCGCCGATGCCGTCGGCACCGCCGACGTCCTCGATCTGCTCCATGCACTCACCATCGCCGACGCGACGGGAACCGGTCCGACGGCGTGGGGGCCGTGGAAGGAGGATCTCGTCGCAACGCTCGTCGAGCGGACACATGCGTTGCTCGCCGGTGACGATTCACGCGGTGCCGAGTGGCGACTGTTCCCCGACGAGGCGACCCTCGTCATGATGGCAACGGGTGGTCTGCAGCTCGCAGCGAGCGACGACCACCTCACCGTCACCGGCGACGACCAACCCGGAGTGTTCAGCACCGTTGCCGGAGTGCTCGCGATGCGCGGCCTCGACGTCGTCGCGGCCGAGGCGCACAGTGATGCGCAGGGCCGCTTCGCCAACAGGTTCCATGTGCGCAGCGAGCGAGTCAGCGACTGGGAAACGGTCGAACGCGACGTGCGTGCCGCGCTCGACGGCAATCTGTCGATCGTCGAGCGGCTGAAGGAGCGTGCCACGACGTACCGTCCGGCACCGCGACGCAGCGCGGCGGCACCGATCGAGGTTCGCGTCACGTTGGACGACAGTGCATCGTCGGACTCGACGATGATCGAGGTGCATGCGCGCGACAAGGTGGGGTTGTTGTTCGAGCTCACGCGCGTGATTGCCGAACTCGGTCTCGACTTGCGGCACGCCAAGATCCACACTATGCACGACGAAGTCGTCGACACGTTCTATGTGCGAACGGCGACCGGGGGCAAGGTCACCGACCCCGCACTGCGCGCGCGCCTCGAACGCGCACTCACCGACGTGGTCGGCGGCTGACGCGGCGCTCAGCCGCCGTTCTGTTCGCGCAGGAACCGTTCGACCTCGTCGACAAGGTGTGAAGCATCGTCGTCGGTCGTTTCCTCGACGAAATCGAACTGCAACTGGTCGTCGCTCACTTCGTCGCTGATCATCATTCCGGTGTCGGTGGCGGTCTCCAGACGCTCTACGTACTGGAGGAGGTCCTCGTCGTCATTGACGAGCTGGTTCACCTGTTCCTCGTAGCGCTCGATGAGGCTCATCACCGCAGCGACGGGAGCGGGAGTACCGATGATCTCGCATGCGCGGCGCATGAGTGCGAGCGACGCCTTCGGTGAGGGAACTTGCGATGCATATGCGGGCACCGCCGCCCAGAGCGACGCCGATGGCAGAGCCGCCTCGGATGAGGCGTCATGGAGCACCCCGACGATGCCGGTCGGACCTTCGTAGCGGCTGCGCTGCAGGTTGAAGCGCGCGAGCACGTCGGGATCGGTGGCGGTACCGATGAGTTGCACCGGCCGACTGTGGGCAACGTCGGCAAGCAGGGCACCGAGCGTGAGGAGCAACGATGCACGAAAATGTTCGGCGACGCCGATTACTTGGTCGGCGAAGTGGCGCCAACGCAGGCTCGGTTCGGGTCCGAGAATGAGGATGATGTCGCCGCCGGCACCGTTGACGTGCCACATGCCGACGGTCGGCCACACGATGTGGCGGTGCTCGCCGTCGCTGAGGCGAACGTGAGG
The DNA here is from genome assembly GCA_044238425.1 of Ilumatobacteraceae bacterium. Classification (GTDB taxonomy): domain Bacteria; phylum Actinomycetota; class Acidimicrobiia; order Acidimicrobiales; family Ilumatobacteraceae; genus F1-60-MAGs027. Next base: position 3,539 of record JBIIDI010000026.1, on the reverse strand, counting down.
TCGTACCGTCGCGTAATCGGTGTACGGCTCGGGGTCGATCTCGGCGAGTGGCGTCGCGTTCCACGCTTCGACGAGTTGCCGCACCGCGGTGGAGGCGGCATCGGCGGCATCGTTCCATCCGGTGAACGCGGCGACGATCGTCGGATTCGTCAACGTCGGCTTCGACAGCCACCGAACCGTTTCCAGGTTGGCCATTGATCGACACGCTACCGACCGAGTCAGCCGCGCACGGGTACGCTCGGTGCGATGTCGGAAGCGAGTGTGGAAATCGCCGTCGAGGCGACCGACGAGGTTCTCACCGCATTGCACCGTCTCATCCCACAACTGTCATCGTCGAGTGCACCGGTGAGCGTCGACGAACTGCGTGAAATCATCTCATCGGACAGCACCGTCATGTTCCTTGCTCGGCTCGACGGACGGATCGTGGGTTCGCTCACATTGGCGATCTTCCGAATTCCGACGGGAATTCGTGCATGGATCGAGGACGTCGTCGTCGACGAAAGCACCCGCGGACACGGGGTCGGCGAGGCGCTGAACAGGGCGGCGCTCGACGAGGCAAAGAGTCGTGGTGCAAAGACCGTCGATCTCACCTCACGTCCGTCGCGCGAGGCCGCCAACCGCCTATACCGCCGCATCGGCTTCGTTGCACGCGAAACGAACGTGTACCGATACGAGCTGTCGTAGGCGGTGGCATGAGCGAGATCATCGACAGCCCGAGCGAGTGGGTGGCCGATCACATCCGTCGGTACGTCGAAACGAAGGGTGAAGACGGGCATTTCTGGAACGGAGTGCCGTGTTTGTTGCTCACCACGATCGGTCGCATATCGGGTGCACGGCGACGGACGGCGCTCATCTACGGACGCGACGGCGAGGATTACGTGATCGTCGCGTCAAAAGGTGGCCATCCGCACAATCCGCTGTGGTTCGAGAATCTCGCCGCGAATCCGGAAGTCGAATTGCAGGTCGGTGCCGACGTTTTTTCGGCGGTTGCGTCAACGTATCCCGAAGGTCCGGTGCGGGAGTCCGCATGGAAAACGATGACCGGTCTATGGCCGGCGTTCGATGAGTACCAAGAAAAGGCAGGACGACGAATTCCGCTCGTGAGGTTGCAGCGACGTTGATCGCATCACCCGACACGGTGTCGGGCGCATCAATCGAACGAGAGCAAATCAGACGAAAGCGAGAACGAAGCGGCCGCGAGCGCCACCGGCCTCGAGTCGTTCGTGTGCGCGCCACGCCTCGGCAGCGGGAATGACGCCGGCAGCTCGCGGGTGGAGGCGACCTTCGTCGACGAGGCGGACCAACTCGGCGAGCTTGTCGCGTTCACGGGCGTATTCACGCACCCACACGGGGCGTGCGGTGATGCCTCGTGGGCACGGCTCGTTCCATCCGCGCACCGTTGCGATGGCGCCGCCGTCGCGTACCGCGGGCAGGAGCACCTCGTGTTGCAGCGAACCGTCCGCGACCGCATCGACACCACGCGGACACTGCGCGCGTATCGCCGTCGCCACGTCGGGACCGCGCGGAACGACGACGTCCGCACCGAGTCCGACGACGAGATCGCGGTCGGATTCCTTCGCGTCGGCGATCACCGTCAGCCCGGCGACCTTGGCCAATTCGACGACGTAGCCACCGAAAGCGCCCGCGGCTCCGGTGACGGCGAGAGTGGCGCCTCTCGGCAGATCCAACAGGTCGAGGCAGCGTCGTGCGGTGAGACCGTTCATCGGCACGGTCGAGGCCTCGACGAGTGACACCGACGCCGGTGCGCGGACCACCGAATCACCGGGCAACGCCACGTAGTCGGAGTACCCGCCGTGCGAACCCTGCGGTACGACGATGCCGACGACTGCATCACCGGGTTGGACGTGCCGTACGTTCGCGCCGACGGACACGACGATTCCTGCAACGTCCATGCCGGGAACGAAGGGTGGCGTGAGTCCCTCGTACACCTGGCGACGCGCGCCGCTGCGCGTTAGCGTGTCGGTGGGGTTCACCGCTGCCGCATGAACGCGCACGAGAACGCCATCGTCATCGTGAGTCGGAACCGGAAGGTCGAATTCGCGCAACGCGCGCGGACCGCCGAATTCGCTCACACCGACGACTCTCATGGTCCCTCCGCAGGACACAGTAGAAGACACCGCACGTATCATCGCGACGTGCTCTTCGCCGCGGAATCCGCACCGCGCACGTTTGCGCCGGATGCATGGCTGTTGAAGGGTCGGGCGACGGCAATTGCCGAGGCCCTCATCAGCGATCTCGAACGAGTGGTCTCCGTCTCGCCGTGGCGTCGCGCCGTGACGCCGGGTGGCAAACCGATGTCCGTCGACATGACGAATTGCGGTGCCCGGGGCTGGGTGTCGGATCGGCGCGGATACCGGTACGAATCCGTCGATCCGCTCACCACCAAGCCCTGGCCCACGATGCCGGACGCGTTTCGTAACCTTGCCCGCGCTGCAGCTGCAGAAGCGGGGTTTGCCGGTTTCGATCCCGACGCATGCCTCGTCAACCGGTACGCACCCGGCGCGAAGATGGCGTTGCACCAGGATCGCGACGAAAGAGACATGACCCAGCCGATCGTGTCGGTGTCGCTCGGTTTGCCGATTGAGTTCATGTTCGGCGGGCCGCGGCGTTCCGATCCGACGACGCGAATCATGCTCGAGCACGGTGACGTCGTCGTGTGGGGCGCGTCGTCACGTCTGTTCTTTCACGGCGTGGGAACCCTGCGAGCGGGGTTGCACCCGCTCACGGGTGCGAGTCGGATCAACCTGACGTTTCGACGAGCTGCGTAGCGGAACGATTCGCGGACCGACGCACGTGCCATTCGAGCACGACGAGCATGCCGAAAGTGGGCATGAACGGAATGTTCTGGCGGAACGAGTTGAAGTCGGTGAGAGTGACGAGTCCGACGTAGAAACCGAAAGCAACGAGCACGGCAACGTGACGGCGTGTCGGAGTGCGGAACGCAACGATCGCTCCGATGGTGAACGTCAACGGAATGACGATCGTTTCCGACAATGCGAGTCGGGACGTGACGAGGTCGAGAACGGACAATGCCCGCGTCTCCTCGTTGACGGTGAGGAACTGCAGGCCGACGAGGTTGGACATCACTCGAATGACGGGCCCGATGCCCCACTGGTGGTCAGTCCCGGACACGGGACCGGAGTCGAGCGCGGCGGCCCCGGCACCGTACGAGAGATAACCGGCGAACACGCCACTGACGAGTCGGCCAACCGTGCCCGTAACCCGCCATTCCGGGCGCGGTGGGCGCATCAGCCACGCAACGGCGATTCCGACGGCAAGTGCAGCCGCAAGATGCGGTCGCAGCGTGGCGAGAGCAACGATCGACCAGAAACGCAGGTCGAAGCGACGTCCCCACAACACGATCGTGGCGAGCAGCATCATCGTTGTCTCGCGCAAGGCAAGCGTGCTGTAGAGAACGGCGATCGGACCGAGTGCGGTGATATAGGCAGTGACGAGCGTCGGGCGCACACCGCGGTCGACGAGTTGACGGTGCACGAAGCGAATGAGCAGCAACAGCG
>JBIIDI010000025.1:0-16374 GCA_044238425.1 Ilumatobacteraceae bacterium | reverse complement strand
ACGCAGCAGCGACAGCACCGCGAACAGCACCGACAGGTGCGTCTTTGCGGCCGTTGTCACGCGCCGCCCCTGGGTCTGCAGGCGCACGCCGCCGTTGAGGTAGTGCGCCGCGAAGGTCACGAGTGTCACGAGGATGAACGCGGCGAATGCCCAGTTCACGACGAATTCGATGAACGGCAACTGCATGACGTAGAACGACACGTCGCGGTTGAACAACGGATCGTTCAGACCGAACGTCGTCGCATTGCGGAACAGCAACCATTCCTGCCACTGCGTTGCCGCCGGTGAACCGACCATGAAGCCGAGCAGCGCCGCGACGAGCAGTCGCAGCACCCAGCGCCGGCCGCCCGTGAGGGCCCGGTAACCCGCGAGGGCCCGTTCCTCGACCGACATCGGAACGTACTCGGGACGGAACCGATCGGCGATCCACAAATTGGCGATGAGCACGAGGGCGAAGGCGACGATGAACGCGGCACTCAATCCGACGCGGTTGAGGATGACCCCCCAGAAAACGTCGGTACGACCGAGCGAATCGTGCCACAGAATGTCGATGTAGAAGCCCGCGATGCTGCGGGCCGAGACGACGATGCCGACGAGTGCGAGGAGGATCGCCGACAGCACGATCCGGCTGCGTCGCGGGCGTCGAATCGTGAACCCTCCACCGCGGGGGAACGACGGTCCGCGCGGGATATCTCCGGGTATCCGCACGCGGCTGAGGCTAGTGGTCGGCGGGCACCACGAGGCAACGACAGCCCGAATGAATCGTGGGATGTTCGTGACCCGTCGGGAAGTGCTCCCCTACCGGTACTGCACCCGCAAGGGAATTGTCCTCGGCATCCGCACACGGCGGACCGTTCGGGTCGACCGCCCAGCACAATTTCACATTGTTCGCCGTCGTGAGCACGATGCCGCGCGCATACGCAAGTCGGGCGAGATCGCCGGACACCGAATCGATGCGCTGCATCTTCCACTCGCGGTACACCGATCGTGCGCGCGACGACATGTCGGCGCGGTCGCCACCGGCGTATTCGGCTGCCTGGCGGAGTCGTTCGCGCAACGGTCGCACCAGCTCGTCGGCGATGCGCGACGCAACGACGGACATCACCGCGGCATCGCCCACCTTCTTGCGCAAGTCGGCGCGGAGACCCTTGTTGAACGCCTTCGCACCTGCAAGTGCACTGCTCACGAGTTCCTCGGTGATCGTCTCGACCCATTGCTGCACGTGAACCTCGGCCGCGGGCAGCATCGCATCGACCGATACCGACGCCCGCTTGCCCTCCAAGTTCGTGAGCACCGTGTTCTCCTCGTCGGCGAGCGTGCGCTTCAACTTGCGCGTCATCGCGTCGATGAGTGGTGCCAGTGCGCTCTCGCGGGTGTCGAACACCGTCGGGTCGACGTTGTGCGGTGCAATCGGCGCGACGGACCGTGCCTCGACGGCATCCGAATCACCGGTTGTCGTGTCCGACGCCGGTCGGATCTTCGCCGAGTCGCCGTCGCCCTTCGTCGTGCGCCCGATCTTCGTCGAGCGCTTCGCCGTCGTGGCGACCTTGTGGGTCGACGACGCGCGGAGTCGGGCGAACAAATCGTCAACCGACGCAGTCGTCGTCGTCTCGGTGACGTCACCGGAACTCTCGCCATCACCCGGAGACGTATCGGCGACGGGTTCGACCCGCTCGAAAACGGGATGAAGCGGCGCGGCGCGCTCGTGGGACGTGGCGACCGTGTCACGACGCGAGAACAACTGAACGACTTCGGCAACGTGCTCCGCCGTTGCCGTCGACTCGGCGGCCGGCTGCACTTCGGTCGGGGACTGGGTGCTCGTGATCGGACTGGGTACGGACACCGTCGCATCGGCAACCGAAGATTCTGCAAGCACTATGTCGTCGCTCGTTGCCGACCGTGCATCAACAACGTCGTCGCCCGTCGACGCAGGAGCGTGAGCCGATGTATCGACGACCTCTTGCGCGTCGACATCGGCAGTGACGTCGTCGCTTCCACCGCCGATTTCCGGCGATGAAACCGTGTGCGAATGCGGAACGTCGTCGTGTGCGTCGGGATATCTTTCCCGGTCGAAGAACGGCACCGCGGTCGTCCTGCCCTGTACGGGCGGCGGCGGCGCATCGGGGGACACCAGCGGAGGCGTCACTCCGACTTCGTGCAACGTCGCATCGCCATCGACGAGTTCGCCGACGACGTCGCTTGCAGCAAGTCGGGCGCGCTCGAACGCACCGAGCAGCCGTTCGCGCTCGACGACGAGTCGCTCGAGCTCGCGACGGGCTTCTTCGCTGCGTCGGGCAAGGTCGGCGAGCACCTTCTCGCGGTATGCGCGCACTTCGGCCACCATCTCACGGCCCTGCTGCTTCGCCAACTCGATCTCGGCCTCGACTTCACCGGCCAAATCGGAACGACGGCGCGCCGCCTCGAGCTGTGCTTCGTCGATGAGCCGCGACGCTTCGTGACTGGCCTCGCGAATGAGCTGCTCAGCGGACTCCGCGGCACGCTGGCGCATCGACTCCGACGCCTCGCGGGCGGCGGCAAGTACGCGGGCCGCCTCGGCCCCGAGCAGCTGGGTGACGGTGGCTTCGTCGAGCACACCGGGATCCGACAGGCCCCGCGTTTGCATGGCGCGCATCTCGCTCTCGAGGAAGCGCTCACGTTCCTGCAGCCGCGCCAGTTCGGCGGAGACCATGCGCAGAAAGTCGCGCACCTCTTCCTGGTCGTAACCGCGGCGCGCGACGCTGAACTGTGCGGCACCGACGGCCGCCGGTGACGACGGATCGGGGCGTGAGAAATTGAGCGCCATTTCACCAAGAGTACGGCGATACGCGCGGAAAATCGTGGACTACAGGAGCGCCGATCCTCCGTTGTCGGCCAGCGCATCGAGCGCATCTTGCAACGTCGCCACCGTGACGACACGCATCTCCGATCCGCCGATCTCACGCGCGGTGGCGACCTCATCCTCACTCTGTGACTGCGGCAACAGGAAGAGCGTTGCTCCGGCGGCTCGTGCGGCGACCGCCTTCTGACGGATGGCCCCGACCGCACCGACGTTCTCGTCGACGTCGATGGTTCCTGTTGCCACGACACGTTGTGACCCCGTGAGGTCACCCGGCGACAGGGTATCGAGCAGGGCGAGCGTGAATGCGAGGCCCGCCGACGGTCCACCGATCTCGTCGGTATCAATGGTGACGGTAAACGGCGTCTCCACGCGACGGGTGTCCGCAGGCCAGATGCCGATGAGGGTGCGCTGCGGATCGTCGGGGTCGGCAATGAGCCGGACGTCGCGGTCGACCGTCTCCGACTCGCGATGCGGAATGACCTCGAGCGTGACGACGTCGCCGGGTCGGTAGTCGGCGATGATCCGGCTGAGATCGGCGAGCGTGTCAATCGGCCGGCCGTCGAGGGTGAGCAACGTGTCGCCGGGGGTGAGCACCGCGCATGCACTCATCGGGTCGTCGCCGCCGCGACAGACGACGTCCTCGACGATGATTGCACCGTCGGTAATCGACGTCGGCAGGCCGATGCGGGTGAAAGCGACGTATTCGGCGATCTGGCGCGAACTCGTCATTGCCTGGGTGTTCACGACGCGCTGGCGCGCCGGCGTCGATCCGCCGAACCGCTCCTCGAAGGTGAGCACGTCGACGTCGGGATCCCACCAGCCCAGTGCGGCCTCGAGCGCGGTGAGTCGACTGCCGAACGCCGTGACGAAGAGGACGTCGCCGTCCGTCTCGTCGATCGTCACCTGCGAACGTGCCTCGTCGTCGAAGGACATCCGCTCTGCGACGGCTTCGGCCGTTCCCGGGGCAATCTCCCACAATCGAACGCTCCACACCCCCGCGATGATGACGACGAGCATCGTCAACCACGCGAGTGTGAACATCGGTAGCGACCACAGCAGTCGTCGCACGACGGCCCGCTCGCGCCACCGTTCGTCGGGTGGCGGGGGCGGCGGTACGCTGAACACACTTGTTTCCGTCATCGGATGGAACCTTCGATCACGCTATGACCCGCGCCCTCCTCGTCATGGTGCTCTCCCTCGGAAGTCTCCTTTTCTCTTTCCGTTTCTCTTTCCGTGCCCGCGCGACCGGACGCGCCGGTCGTGGTGTGCAGACGGCGGAAACCGGGCACGTCCGGGTCGTTGCGACTCCGGTTCACGATCCGACGGGACGCCGCGGCCGTGCGCTCGGCACCCTCGTCGTCGCGTGCCTCGTCGGCGGAGTTGGTGTGGGTCTCACGATCGTCGTCGCGCTGAGCACGCTGACGTCGGGCATGTCGGGACTCCTGCGATGACCGCAACCGGAAAGGCCGTGCCATGAAGTCAGCGTCTCCCCTGTCGGCCATCCGTGCCGTCGCCTTCGATTTCGACGGTGTGTTCACCGACAACCGCGTCCTCGTCTCGCAGTCGGGCGAGGAGTTCGTCTTCTGCGATCGCGGAGACGGCATGGCGATCGAATTCCTCCGCGCCGCGGGCATCCATCTCGTCATCATCTCCAAGGAACCGAACCCCGTCGTCTCGGCCCGTGCCCGCAAACTGTCGCTCGACGTCCACCAGGGCATCGAGGACAAGCTGCCGATCCTGCGCGACTGGCTGGCGAAGATCGGCGTCGACGCATCGCAGGCCGCGTACATGGGCAACGACGTCAACGACGTCGAGTGCCTCCGTCACTGCGGTCTGGCCGTCGTTCCGTCCGACTCGCACGCCACGGCAATCGCCGTCGCCGACCTCGTGCTCACGAAGCCGGGTGGACGTGGTGCCATTCGCGAGTTCGCCGACGCGCTCATTGCAGCCCGGGGAGGTTCCGTAAGGTGAAGTCCGTGCCCGAATTGAACGTTGCAGGCCGTCGCATCGGCCCCGATCACCCGCCGCTCGTCATCGCCGAAATCGGCATCAACCACGAGGGCGACGTCGCGAAGGCGCTGCGCATGGTCGACGATGCGGCCGCTGCCGGTTGCGAATGCGTGAAATTCCAGTCGCACGTCATCGACGACGAAATGATCCCGAACGACGTCATCCCCGGGAATGCCAGCGAATCCATCTGGGACATCATGGAGCGTTGTGCGCTCACCGAGGACGAGGAACGCACGGTGAAGAGTTACGTCGAGTCGAAGGGTCTCATCTTCCTCTCGACACCTTTTTCTCGTGCCGCCGCGGAGCGCCTCGAGTCGATGGACGTTCCCGCGTACAAGATCGGTTCGGGCGAGTGCAACAACTACCCGCTCGTCGAACACATCGCGAAATACGGCAAACCCGTCATCATGAGCACGGGAATGAACGACATCGCCTCGATCGCCCCCGCGGTCGAGATCTTCCGCCGCCACGACGTTCCCTACGCACTGTTGCACGTCACCTCGATGTACCCGACTCCCTACGACAAAGTACGTCTCGGAGCCATCGCCGAACTGCGCAGCGCGTTCCCCGACGCCGTACTCGGTCTGAGCGATCACACCATCACCAACTGGACGTGCATCGCCGCGGTCGCCCTCGGCGCGTCGATCCTCGAACGTCACTTCACCTCAGACCGCAACTGGCCGGGACCCGACATCGAAGTGTCGATGGATCCCCGCGACCTCGCCGAACTCGTGCAGGCGAGCCGCGCGGTGCACATGGCCGGTGGCGGGAGCAAGTCGATCCTTCCCGAGGAACAGCCGACGATCGATTTCGCCTACGCCTCGGTCGTGTCGATTCGTGACATCGAACCGGGTGAACGGTTCGACTACTCGAACGTCTGGGTGAAGCGACCCGGAACCGGAGAACTTCTCGCCGTCGACTTCCCCACGGTGCTCGGCAAGCGCGCCACGAGCCGTATTGCGCGCAACACGCAGTTGCGCCGGGAACACGTCGGCGAGTGAAGCGCCTCCTTTTTCTCACCGCAACGCGGGCGGAATTCGGCAAACTCAAACCGCTGTTACGGGCCGTCGCGAAAGCCGACGACGTCGAGCATCTCATCGTCGCGACGGGAATGCATCTCATCGACCGCTATGGACGCACGGAAATCGAGATCACGCGCGCCGGATTCACCAACGTGCGCACGTTCGGCAACGACGCGGACGAAGCGCCGATGGACGCGATCCTCGCCCGCACCGTCGACGGTCTCGGTGCGATCGTTCGCGAGTGGAAACCCGACATGGTCATCGTGCACGGCGACCGGGTCGAGGCGCTTGCCGGAGCGATCGTGGGAGCACTGAACAACGTTCTCGTCGGTCACATCGAAGGTGGGGAATTCTCCGGCACCGTCGACGAGCTCATGCGCCACGCCGTGTCAAAGCTCTCCCACGTGCACTTCGTCGCCAACGAACCCGCGCGCGACGTGCTGCTCCAACTCGGCGAGCAGCCCGACACCATCTTCGTCGTCGGATCGCCCGAGGTCGACGTGATGCTCGGCGCCGACTTGCCGTCACTCGACGTGGTACGCGCGTACTACGACATTCCGTTCGAGTCGTACGCGCTACTCGCGTTCCATCCGGTGACGACCGAGGTGGGTGACATGGATCGCCAGGCCGGTGAACTCGTCGCGGCGGCTCGCGCCTCGGGTGACAATTTCGTTGCCGTGTACCCGAACAACGACGCCGGTGGCCGTGGCATCCTCGCCCACATCGAAGCACTGCGTTCCGAACCCAGGTTTCGGGTCATTCCGTCGATTCGCTTCGAGTACTTCCAAACGCTCCTGAAGCACGCCAGGTACATCCTCGGGAACTCGAGCTCCGGTGTGCGCGAGGCCGGCGTGTTCGGCACACCCGCCGTCAACGTCGGTAGTCGGCAGCGCGGGCGCAATTCTTCGCCGCTCATCGTCGACGTCGAGCCGACGGCCGCCGACATCGGGCGCGGAATCAACAAGGTGTCGACTCTGTCGCGTGCGCCGATGGCGATGTTCGGCGACGGACGAAGCGCCGACCGTTTTCTCGCGGTCATCCGCGATGCGGCGACGTGGACGATCTCCCATCAGAAGATCTTTCGGAGGGTGTGAACGAGCGTGGTTCGTTGCGTCGCCGTCATTCCCGCCCGCGGAGGTTCGAAGGGCGTTCCCCTGAAGAACGTCGCTCCCCTGGCGGGCACGACACTGCTCGACCTCGCGATTGACTCGGCCCGCGGTGCAGCGCAGATCACCGACATCGTCGTCACCACCGACCATCCGACGATCGCCGATCGGGCGCGGGCGCGCGACGTCATCGTCATCGATCGACCCGCCGCCCTTGCCGGCGACGACTCTCCGACCGTCGACGCGGTTCGGCACGTTCTCGACACGTTGGCGCTCGCCGACGACACCGTGATCATCACCCTCCAGCCGACGTCGCCCCTGCGCACGCACCGCCACGTCGAAGAGGCGTTGCACCAATTCGCCGAACGTTCCGCCGGCACGGTCATGTCCGTCTGCGAGGCCGAGCACCATCCGCTGAAGACGTTCACCATCGATGCCGGAAACGCCGTCACGCCGATGCGCGACATGACGACGCTCGAATCCCCGCGCCAAGCCCTGCCTCGCTACTACCGGGCGAACGGCGCAATATACGTCTCGCATGCAGGCGACATCCGGCGTCACGATTCGGTCGTCGCACCGAATCCGCACTGCTACGTGATGGACCGACGCAGCTCGCTCGACGTCGACTCTCCGCTCGACATGCGCATCGCCGAGGCACTCCTGCGCGGAGAACTCGGTTCGTGACGCGTCTCGCCCGCGTCATCCGCATTCTCCGCACGACACGTTGGAGTTGGCGTCGGCCGCAACGCGGACGTGTGCTCGTGTTCGACAGTTACGCCTCCGACGCCGTTACACAGTTGCTCGCTCCCGGCACGTACGACGTGTTCGACAACCACTTCGAGGTGATCAACGTTCCCGTGTTGATCCGCACGCTGATCACCGGCGGCCGCAGTTGGTACGACTACTGCAGGAATTTCGTCGTCGCCGCGCAGCCGCGACTTCTCGTCTCGGCGATCGATTCGAACGCTCATCTGTACACGTTCAAGCACGTGTCGCCGTCGACGCACATCGTCGTCATTCAGAACGGCATCCGCGGTACCGGCGCACCCGTTCCTTCGGGCGACTTGTGGACGACGCTGCGGCACGAATTTCCCGACGTTCGTCCGACGGCGGATCTTCTCGTCACGTTCGGTGCCGACCACTCGGCCATGTACCGGCAGCACATCACGTGCGACACAGCCGAAATCGGCAGCGCGAAGAACAACTCGATCACGTTGCCGTCAGCTGACGACGATCGGCGTCACGGCCATGTCGTCTTCATCTCGCAGTACTCGGGGCTCGATCACGCCGACATCTTCCCCGGGGGCCGAACGTCGTCGACACTGACGTACCTCGGGGAGCGCCCGGTGTCCGCGTCGGCGTTTCATTCGGTTGACGGGCGGGTCGCGAGAAGTCTCGCCCGAACGTGTTCCGAGCGCGGCTTGCGACTCACGATCATCGGACGTCGCCCCGCTTCCTTCACGCACGAGCGCAAGTTCTTCGAGAAATGGTGCGACGGTTTCCCGTTCGATTTCGTTCCGAAGGGTTCGGAGACCGCGTCGTACGAAATCGCGGCCGGGGCGGAACTTGCGGTGTGCATCGACAGCACGCTCGGATACGAACTGCTCGCCCGGGGTCGACGGGTCGCCTTCGTCGCCGCCCGCGGAACGAACTTGCGCAACGAGGGCTGCACCGACGACGACACCGCCCAATTCCGCTTCGGATTTCCCTCACCGCTCGGCGGTGAGGGCGAGTTCTGGACGTCGAAGGATTCCGACGATGACGTGATTCGCGTCGTCGATTTTGCCCGCACGTGCGACGACGGCGCATGGAAGCGAGCGATCTCACCGGTCGTGCCGAGAGTCATGGTCTTCGATCCCGGCAACACGCGACTGCGTACGGCACTCGCCGCGCACGGCGCCGTGCTCGCACACTGACGTCTCGGTAGGCTGACTCCACGATCGCGTGGGGTTGTCTTCGTTGAAAGTCGTCATTTTGTGTGGAGGACTCGGCACGCGGATACGCGGCGTCGACGATGACGTCCCCAAGCCGATGATTCGCATCGGCGACGAGCCGATCCTCGTCCACATCATGCGGTACTACGCCTCGTGGGGTCACCGGGAGTTCGTGCTGTGCCTCGGCTACAAGGGCGACGTCATCCGTTCCTACTTCACCGACCGCGGATCCGTCGTCGGACGTGACGGCGATGACTTCACCGTCACCGTTCCCGATTCGTCGGGCGACTGGCAGGTGACCCTTGCCGACACCGGCATCACGACGATGACGGGTGGTCGCGTCGCGCGCGCATTGCGTCACACACACGGCGAGTCGTTCATGCTCACCTACGGCGACGGTGTTGCCGACGTGAACATCGACGAACTCGTTGCATCGCATCGGCGCCACGACCGCGCCATGACACTCACCGCCGTACGACCCCCGAGCCGCTTCGGCGAGGTGCGCTACGGACCCGACGGAGTCGCGACGTCGTTCAACGAAAAACCGCAGACGTCCGAGGGACGAATCTCCGGTGGTTACTTCGTCTGTCGTCCGTCGGTGGCGCACTATCTCTCTGATCGTGACGACCTCGTGTTCGAAGTGGAACCGATGAAGGGGATGGTGCGCGACGGTCAGTTGAGCGTGTTCGAACACGACGGCTTCTGGCAGTGCATGGACACCCACCGCGACTGGGAATTGCTCAACGAGCTTCTGCAGCGCAACGAGGCGCCGTGGAAACGCTGAAGTCGTCCCTCGACGCACTGCGTGGTCGGCGCGTGCTCGTCACCGGTGACACGGGTTTCAAGGGCTCGTGGCTCGCCCACTGGCTGCACCTCGCCGGTGCGAAAGTCACCGGCATCGCCCTGCCACCGCACACTTCTCCGTCCCACTTCGATCTGCTCGAGCTCGGTTCGCGCATCACGCACATCGACTGCGACATTCGTGACGCCGCGGTACTCCACGAACACGTTCGGGCGGTTGAGCCCGAGGTCGTTTTCCACCTCGCCGCCCAGGCGCTGGTACGCCGCTCGTACGCCGATCCCGTCGAGACGTTCACGACGAACGTCGTCGGGTCGTTGAACGTTCTCGAATCGGTGCGTCGTACTGCGTCGGTCGCGGCCCTCGTCTACGTCACCTCCGACAAGTGCTACCTGAACAAGGAGTTGCAGCGTGGGTACCACGAGGACGACGAACTCGGCGGGCGCGACCCGTACAGCGCGTCGAAGGCGGCGGCCGAGCTGGCGTACGCCACGTACTGCAGGTCGTACTTCGACGACGACTCCCGGATCCGCGTCGCGAGTGCGCGCGCGGGCAACGTCGTCGGCGGCGGTGACTGGTCCCCCGATCGTCTCGTTCCCGATTGCCTGCGCGGTCTCATCAATGACGACGAAATTCTCCTGCGTCGTCCCGAGGCGACGCGCCCGTGGCAACACGTGCTCGAACCGCTGTCCGGCTACGTCATGCTCGCCGGCAACCTGCTCTCCGGCGCGTTGCGCGGCGGTGACTCGTGGAATTTCGGGCCCGACGAAAACAACGTGCACACGGTGCACGAAGTGGCGTCGCTCGCCCGAGACACGTGGGGTTCCGGTCGCGTGCGTGTCGAACCCGACACCTCTGCCATGCACGAAGCAACGCTCCTGCAGCTCAACTGCAACAAGGCACACCGTGAATTGCACTGGTCACCGCGATTCGACTTCGAAACGACGATCCGCCGCACGGTCGAGTGGTACCGCACCGTCCACCACGGAACCGATGCGATCGAGGCGACGGGTGCGGACATCGATACCTACGTCGACGCCGCGAAATGACCGGCATGCAACCTCGCATCGATGGTGTGCGACTCGTTCCGCTGCGACGTATCGACGACGACCGTGGATCGGTGCTGCACATGCTGAAATCGACCGACGAGTGGTTCGTCGGATTCGGTGAGATGTACTTCTCCACGGTGCTCCCGGGAGCGGTGAAAGCGTGGCGACGACACACACGCATGACGACGAACCTCGCGGTTCCGGTCGGCACGGTGCGAGTGCTGCTCGTCGACGAACGCGCCGACAGCGCCACGTCCGGACTCGCCGACGAGATTTCACTGGGTGACGGGAACTACGGACTGCTCATCGTCCCGCCGTTCGTGTGGAGCGGCTTCTACAACGACTCCCCGTCAACGGTGCTCGTCGCCAACTGCGCGTCGCTTCCCCACGATCCCGCCGAAGTCGAGCGTCGTGATGCGAATGACTCGCGCATGCCGCAACCCTGGTCGAATCGGCGGGCATGACCACCCTCGTCACGGGTGCATTCGGCCACCTCGGAGGTCACGTCGTTACCGCCGTGGCGCGCCACGACAACGTCGTACTCTGCAGCCGCCGACATAGGCAATCCGACTTCGGCGAGGTCCGACACGCCGATGTTCTCGATGAGTCGTCGCTTCCCGCTCTCGTCGACGGAGTCGACACCGTCATCCACCTCGCGTCGCTGAACGACGTCGAATCGAACGCCGATCCCGCACGAGCATCGGCCGTCAACGTCGGGGGCACCGAGGCGCTCGTTCGCGCAGCCGAACGCGCAGGCGTTCGCCGATTCGTGTATGCCTCGACCGTGCAGGTGTACGGCCACGCACTGCACGGCACGGTGACGGAAGCGACACCCGTCGGCGACTCTGCCCCGTACGCGCGTACCCACCTGGAGGCGGAAGCTGTCGTGCGTGCAACGTCACTCGAACACGTGTGTCTGAGGCTCGGAAACGGTTTCGGTCGTCCCGTGGATCCGTCGGTCGATACTTGGCGTCTGCTCGTTGCCGACATGTGCAAGCGGGCGGTCACCGACTCCCGTCTCGAACTGCGCAGCCACGGTCGGCACCAACGTGACTTCGTTCCCGTCGCCGATCTCGCCGCAGCCCTCGCGCACTTTGCGCGAATGACGGGTGCGACTCCGCCCGTCGTCATCGTCGGGTCCGGAATCTCCACGACACTTCGAGCCATGGCTGAACGCGTTGCCGATCGCGCACAAGTGCGGTTCGGCCGGCACATGACGGTGACGACGAACGATGCCGATGACTCCCCGGCGCAGACGTACCAACTCGATGTCTCGCTCATGCATTCGCACGGGTTCACCCCCGCTCTCGACCTCGACGCGACCATCGATGAATTGTTGGAGCTGGCCGCTGCGACGTTCGGGGGTCGTTCGTGACTCACGCTGACGCCACCGCACGGGTCGACATCGTCATTCCCACCTACAACCATGCGCATTTTCTCGGCGAGGCGCTCGAGTCCGTGGTCGCACAGACGATGACCTCCTGGCGCGCGATCATCGTCAACAACTTCTCCACCGACCACACACACGACGTCGTCGCGTCGTTCGCCGACCCGCGAATCGTCATTGTCGACTTCGCCAACCACGGAATCATCGCCGCGTCGCGCAATCACGGTCTGTCACTGGCCACCGCCCCGTACGTCGCATTCCTTGACTCGGACGACACGTGGTATCGCGACAAACTCGCACGGTGCGTCGCCGCTCTCGACGCCGGCGCCGACATCGTGTGCCACGGTGAGCGTTGGACCTCGACCGACGGGACTCATCGCGACGTTGCCTACGGGCCCGAGCGTAACGCGCGATACGCGCGCATGCTCTTCAGGCACAACTGTGTGTCCACGTCGGCGGTCGTTGCCCGACGGGAGCTGCTCACGAACGTGCACGGCTTCGATGAACGTCCCGATTTCGTCACCGCCGAGGACTACGACTTGTGGCTGCGACTGGCGCGAAACGGAGCCCGTTACGTGTTCATCCCCGACATGCTCGGTGAGTTCCGCCGCCACGAAGCAAGTGCGAGTTCGGCGGTCGAACGCAATGCAGCGGCCGAGCGTGCCGTCGTCGATTCTCACGTCGCCGCACTCCCTGCCTCGCTCGTCTCGCGCCTGCGCCACCGCCACCGCCGGGCCCGCGTTGCATACGCTGCTGCACGTTCGCACCAGGAACGTTCGCACAGACGCGATGCACTGCGGCGATACGTCGAATGCTTGAGCACGTCGCCGTTCGTCCTGCGCGCATGGGTCGGACTCGCGCTGCTCGTCATGCCGACACGGATTGCGCGACGATGACACGACACTGGTATGCATACGGCCGGTTTGCACTCGTTGACGCATTGCGGCTGGCGCGTGTGCAACCCGGCGATCGCGTCCTGCTCCCGTCGTTCATTTGCCGCGACGTGCTGGCTGCCGTGCGGGAAGTGGGGGCGTCTGCGGTGTGGTACGAGGTGCCTGCTTCGCTGACGATCATTGAGTCAGCCGAGTGGCCGCAAGCACGTGCAGTGCTTGCCGTCAACTATTTCGGCTTTCCCCAGAATCTGGAGCCGTTCCGCGAGTATGCGTCACGCACGGGCGCTGTCGTCATTGAGGACAACGCACATGGCTGGCTCAGCCGCGACACGACCGGTCAGGTACTCGGCGAACGGACGTCGCTCGGTATGACGAGCGTCCGCAAGACGGTGCGCTGCGTCGACGGTGCATACCTCTCGGTTGGTCCCGACGTGCCCGTTGATCCGTCGGTGAACTTGCCCGGCCCCAGCGACACGGACGCCCGGCGCATCGGCATCGCCACGATCCTCCGTCGTTGGATCTCCGTCCTTGAGCGTGTCACGAGACTGCCCTTGATGAACGTGATGCGTTTCGTCATTCGCACACTGCGCAGCCTCGCCGGGCGGGATGCGATACCGAACGACGCGACGCTCGAAACCCGACTACCGGCCGGGCGCTTCATCCACCAATCCTCGCGTCAGCTCATTGATCGCATCGACGTCGAAGCCGAAGTCATCCGCCGCCGTCACTTGTACGCGGATGTCGGCAGACGACTCCGCGGTGTTCGATGCACGGCGATCTTCCCCGATCTTCCCGCGGGGACGAGTCCGCAGGGCTACCCGCTCATCGTCGAGGATGAGTACCTGAGCGACGTTCGACGCGCCCTTCGCGGCACCGGACTGGAACTCATGTCATGGCCTGATCTGCCGGAAGGTCACGAGAACGACCTTCCGCACTATGCACGAGTCCGTCTCGTCAACTTTCTCTGACTTTTCCGCAGCACCTTCGTGTGGAAACGTTGCCGTTGCACGCATGGCGGCGGTTGCGAAGCGTGATCTCGGTAGGCTGAATGCGTCACGCGTGGCGTGATTCACGATCCCATCGAGTGCACCGAATGAACCGCGGAAAATACCTCCTGGGTGACTTCGTCGCCCGCATACTCGCCGTCATCGAGCGTCCACGTCTCGGTGACGGAACGCGCGTGCTCATGTACCACGCCGTCGGCGAACGGGTCCCGAACATGGATCTCGATCTCTACTCGATGTCACCGGCTCACTTTGCCGACCAGGTGGAAGCGATCGTCGGGCTCGCCCGCGCTTCCGGTACGCGCTTCGTTCCTTTCGTCGGTGTGCCCACCCCGGGAATCGCCGTCACCTTTGACGACGGCTACCGCAGTTTTCTCGACGTCGCGGTTCCCCTCCTGTCGAAGCACGACGTTCCGGTGCACGTATTCGTCGGCGTGGACCATCTCGCATCCGACCCCTCGTTGCACATGTCGCCGGGCCAGGTACGTGAGGTTGCATCGCTGCCGGGTGTCACCGTTGGCGCACACGGTTACCGCCACGTTCCGTTGACGACCCTGTCCGACGACGAGTTGCGCGGCGAGTTGTCCGTGGCGCGGCGCTCACTCGAGGATCTCCTCGGACATTCGATTGACACCATGTCGTATCCGCACGGTGCGCACGACGAACGGGTTCATCGCGCAGTCGCCGCGGCCGGGTACGTCGCTGCGGCATGCAGCGACGCGGGCACCTTCGTCTCCTCCGAGCAAAAGTTGCGCATACCGCGCATCGACCTGTGGGGGCTCGACTCCCCCGCAACGGTGAAGCGCAAAGTGCTCGGTGCCTGGGACCGGCTCCTGTGAGCGGCGTCTCCGTCGTCATTCCCTGCTTCAACTCTGCCGCAACGCTGGGACGGGCCGTCGCATCGGTTGCGGCGCAAACCTTCGCGCCTGCCGAGGTGATCATCGTCGACGACGCCAGTACCGACGGAACCGCCGACGTTGCCCGTTCACTGGCCCATGATCACCCGCAATTGCAGTTCGCCATCGTCGAACTTGGCGCCAACGTCGGCGCCGGCGCTGCGCGCAACGCCGGATGGGACCGCGCGTCGGGAGCGTGGGTGGCATTTCTCGATGCCGATGACGCCTGGCACCCGGAAAAGTTGCGCATCCAGCACGGCATCATGACGGAGCGTCGACAATTCGTTCTCGGCGGTCATCGCTACCGCGTCGATCCATTCGGACATCTCGGTGACTTCGACACTCGCTCGCCACGCACCGGCGAGGTGTCGCTGCGACAACTTCTGCTACGGAACGTGTTCTCCACTCCGAGCGTCATGGTGCGCCGGGACGTCACCGAGCGGTTCCACCCCGACCCGCACGTCAGCGACGACTACCTCCTGTGGATGCGCATCGTCGCGTCACACGGCCCGGCAGTCATCATCGACCTGCCGTTGACCACGTTGTTCAAGGATGCCTACGGCCACTCGGGGTTGAGCGGCTCGACGCATGCAATGCAGCGTCGTGAGCTGACGGCCTTCACCCACGTGCGCCGAGACGGGCACATCTCGGCCACCACCCGAGCGGTCGCCTCGACGTGGTCAATCCTCAAGTACCTTCGCCGTATCGTTCTGCTCGGTCTTCGGAAACGGTGACGATCACCGTGTACTACGCACAAACACTGCTCGTCGGCGCCGTCATTCTCGCTCTGTTCTGGCGCGACGGGCGTCTGTCCCGCATGCACGTCGGTGCATGGGTCGTGCTCGTCGCAGCGTTGTATCAACGCTTCGGTCCGGACGAGCAGTTGCTGTTTTACTCCAACGACCAGCGCTTCTACTCGTCCGTCGTCGTCGCCACGACGGAGATCGGCGTGCCGCTGCAACCGTCATGGTGGCTGTCGTTCGGCAAACCGGTGTACACCCTGCCGGCGACGGTGCTCCATTACGCGGGAATCGACCCGGCTCTCGCACTGAAGACCGTGTCGCTCGTCTCGCTGTTGCTGCTCATTCGCTTCGTGCACCGTCAACTCGTCGACCGCGGTGTGCGCCCGACGCTCGTCACTGCCTATCTCACCGCACTCGGTCCGATCGCCGTTCTCTACAGCACGCTTGCCTTGCGCGAGACAACGATGATGCTGCTCGCCACGATCGTGTTGTGGGGACGTCGCTTCGACCTGCGTTTCTGGTCGATCGTTGCTCTCGCCACGCTGCGACCGCATCTTGCGGCTGCACTTGCCGTCGGAATCGCCGTTGCATGGCTGATGCGCCCACCGCGCCCGGAATGGCGGGTTACGGGCACGGTTGGCCGACTCGTCAGTGGCGTGTTCGCCGGTTATCTCTCGTACGGTGCCGGGGCC
>JBIIDI010000130.1:0-4756 GCA_044238425.1 Ilumatobacteraceae bacterium | reverse complement strand
CGAGACGTCGCGAGTGATCGACGGATTCTCGCTCTTGCGCGCAACCTTGTCGATTTCGTCGATGTAGACGATGCCCATCTCGGCGCGCTGCACGTCGAAGTCGGCAGCCTGCAGCAGCTTGAGCAGGATGTTCTCGACGTCCTCGCCGACGTATCCCGCCTCGGTGAGCGCGGTTGCATCGGCGATGGCGAACGGGACGTTGAGCATTCGCGCAAGGGTTTGCGCCATGTGCGTCTTTCCGCAGCCCGTCGGGCCGAGGAGGAGGATGTTGCTTTTCTGCAGTTCGACGTCGTCGCGGCGCACGCGGCCGGAGCGCATGTAGTTGATGCGGCGGTAGTGGTTGAACACCGCCACCGACAGCACCTTCTTCGCCGGCTCCTGCCCTACGACGTATTCGTCGAGGAATGCGCGGATCTCGCGCGGATGCGGCACGTGGTCGAGCGTGGGACCCCGCGAATCGGCGGGCTGTTCCTCGATGATATCGTTGCACAGGTCGATGCACTCGTTGCAGATGTACACCGACGGACCGGCGATGAGCTTCTTCACCTGCTTCTGCGTCTTGCCGCAGAAGGAGCACTTCACCAGCTCAGCGGTGTCGCCGAATTTCGCCACACCTATCTCCTAGCGAATCGGTCCGCTGCGGTCAACCAATGTGCGTGAGCTGATGATTTCGTCGATGATCCCGTACTCGAGGGCCTCTTGGGCCTCCATGACGAAGTCGCGATCGGTGTCCTTGTGGATGCGCTCGACGGCCTGACCCGTGTGCTTCGCGAGGATCTCCTCGAGCAACTCGCGCATGCGCAGGATTTCGCGCGCGGCGATCTCGAGATCGGTGACCTGCCCGTAGCCGACCTGCCCGTACGGCTGGTGCAGGAGAACTCGGGCGTGAGGCAGGGCGAGTCGCTTGCCCTTCGTACCCGCCGCGAGCAGAACCGCCGCTGCCGACGCCGCCTGCCCGAGGCAGATGGTGGCGATGTCGTTCTTGATGAACTGCATCGTGTCGTAGATGGCAAAGAGCGCCGTGATGTCGCCCCCGGGGCTGTTGATGTAGACGTTGATGTCCTTGTCCGGGTTCTCGCTCTCGAGATGGATGAGCTGGGCGCAAACGAGGTTGGCGATGGTGTCGTCGATCGGCGTACCCAGGAAGATGATGTTCTCCTTGAGCAGGCGGCTGTACAGGTCGTACACGCGCTCGCCGCGACTGGTCGTCTCCGTGACGTTCGGTACGTAGTAGTTGCTGAAGTTCATGGTGGGAGGGAACCCGCCGTTGTTAGGCGTCGTCGGGCTCGTCACCCACCGTACCGTTGGGCTCCTGCGAAGTGGCGGATTGCCCCGTTGCACCCGTGTCGGCCGACGAATCGATGTCGATTCCCCGCTCGCCGAGCACCTTGTCGTTGGCGATGACGGTTCCGTCGGGATCGACGTACTTCACGTTGTGCAGCAACCAGTCGAGTGCCTTCGACTTGCGAATTTGTGCCTTGAGATCGTCGATGGCGTCGTTGCGCTGGTACAGCTTGCGCACACGGTTCACCTTGACGTTCGATCGCACGGCGATGCGCTCGAGCTCGACGTCGACGTCGGCATCGTCGGCCTCGAATCCCTCGCCGGTCGCCACCGCGCGAAGAGCGAGATCGACGCGCACGGCCTTGCGCGACTGGTCGCGCAACTGCTCGACGAACTGGTCCATCGTTTGCCCGGTGATCTGGAGGAACTGCTCGAGTGCAATGCCCTGGCGCTGGAACTGTTCGATCGTGCCGCGGGCGCGACTGTTGAGATCACCCTCGACCATCGCTTCGGGGAGCTCGATGTCGACGAGTTTCGCCAGCTCGTCGGTGACGCGGTCGATGACGACCGAGCGCACTTGGTTGAGCTTCATCGACGCGAAGCGATCGGCGAGCGATGCGCGCCACTGGTCGACCGTGTCGAACTCGCCGAACGTGTCGGACACCCACTGGTCGGTGAGATCGGCGAGCTTCAGCTCCTGCACCTTGCGCACCTTCACCGTGAAGTCGGCCGGCTTCTCTTCACCGTTCGGAACGTCGGAGAACGTGAGCGTCTCGTCGAGTTTCGCGCCGGTGATTTTCGCGTCGAACTCTTTCGACACCCAACCGCGACCGACTTCGTACAACCAGCCTTCGACGTTGAGCCCCGGCACCGGCACACCGTCGCGCACACCGGCGAGATCGAGCGTGACCTGGTCGCCCGCGGCGATCGCGCGATCGACGTCGACGAGAGTTCCGTGTCGCTTGCGCTCGGTCGTCACTGCTTCGTCGACCTCGGCGTCGTTCACCGCGAGCGCCGGAAGCTCCACCTGCAAACCGGCGTAGCCCGGAACGGTCACCGTCGGACGCACCTCGCACTCGGCGTGGAACGACACCGATCCCTCTTCTTCTCCGTGCACGTGGTCGACCTTCGGCGTGGCGATGAGGTCGATGCGATGTTCGCGAACGGCCTGCGTGAGGTACATCGGTACGGCGTCTTCGATCGCCTGGGCGCGCGCGGCGCGGCGACCTTCGTCACCGAGTTGGGCCTCGAGCACGCGGCGGGGTGCCTTGCCCGGTCGGAATCCCGGCACGCGCACCTGGCGGGCCAACTTGCGGAAGGCTTCCTCGACGTTGCGCTCGAACTCGACGTCGTCGATGTTGACGTTGATGCGGATCTTGTTGCCCTCGAGGGCTTCGACGGTGCTCTGCATGGGGAGACGAAGGCTATCTGTGTGACAGAATGAGCCCATGCCGACCTGGAAGCCGCACGCGCTCGCCAACCCGCACCAAGGACAGATCAACCTGCGCATCGGCGACCGTGTCGTTGCATCCGTCGATCTCACCGACGTGCCTGCCGGCACCGAAGGTCGGGTACTCCTTGCGAACGGGTTCCAGTGGCAGCGCTACCGCGTGCTGTTCGACAACGGAGTCGAACTTGGCGACCTCGATCACCGCAATCTCGCTCCCGTCGGGCGCACGAAGAAGCGCCTCGACAAAGAAGCGCGGCGCGCGGCGCGCGGCGCCTGACGTTCGCATACTTCTCAGTCGCAACACGTCAACACGCCAACACGACGCGTCGCGACGAATGGTGACGTCGCTCACGGTCGACACAACGGCCTCCCTCGTACACTCACACTGACGGGAAGTGGCGCAGTTGGCAGCGCGCCTGGTTTGGGACCAGGAGGCCGGGGGTTCAAGTCCCCCCTTCCCGACGATGTGACATCGGCGCACGGCGCCGCCGCACACGCGACCTAGCGCAGTGGCACCAGGTCGGTACTGATCGTCATCGAGTCGAGGATCTCCATGATCGGCCGCACGCCGATTCCCGGGCCCGTCGGAACGTCGAGACGACCGTCGCGCAGCTCGAAGGGCGACGTGACGTCGCGTTGGAAGTAGCGCGCCGACGCCGAGGTGTCCCCCGGCAACGTGAATCCCGGTAGTGCGGCGAGGGCGAGATTGGCCGCCCGACCGATGCCGGTCTCGAGCATTCCGCCGCACCACACGGGCACTGCTCGCTCGAGACACAGGTCGTGGATCCGTCTCGCCTCGAGGTATCCGCCGACACGACCCGGTTTGATGTTGATGATGCTGCAGGCACCGATGTCGAGGGCACCGCGCGCCACCTCGAACGACGTGATCGATTCGTCGAGACACACCGGCGTGCGCAGCGAGCGGGACAACGCGACGTGCCCGACGACGTCCTCCTCCGGCAACGGCTGCTCGATGAGCAACAGATCGAACTCGTCGAGCCGTGCGAGGTGCGCCGCGTCCTCCACCGAGTAGGCGGCGTTGGCGTCGACTTGGAGCATGAGGTCGTCGCCGAACTCGCGCCGCACCGCGCGCACGGGCTCGATGTCGTGACCCGGCTCGATCTTCAGCTTGATGCGCACGTAACCGTCGTCGAGGTACCCGCGTACGACGCGCAGCAGAGCATCGATCGACGGCTGAATACCCACCGAAACGCCGCTCACGACGCGCGACTGCGACGCTCCGAGGTACGTGGCGAGCGAGACGTCTGCGGCGCGCAGTTGGTGGTCGAGCAGCGCCGCTTCGAGCGTCGCCTTGGCCATCGCGTTCCCGCGGATGCTGCGCGCACTCGCGACGAACGCTTCCGCCGTCGAGTCGGGTGTGAGCATCGGCAGGAGAAAGCGGCGGATGACTTCTTCGCAACCGTCGACCCATTCGCTCGAGTAGTGGGGCTCACTCATCGCCACGCACTCGCCCCAACCCTCCTCCGCATCACCGATCACTCGCACGTACAACAGGTCGCGATGCGTCTGCGTACCGAACGACGTGCGAAACGGGGACACGAGCTCGATGCGTGCCCGACGAATCTCGACCGCACCGATGCGCGACTGCGTCATGATCCCTCCCCCGTCACGTAGCGACCTTCGCGATCGAATCCGACGATCGTGCGACCGGCCTCGAAGCATTTGCGCAACTGGACTCGCTGCTTTTCGCGCCAATCGTGAGCCCCGCGCCGGTCGGTAAGTCGCATCGATTCGATGTCGTGCGGCGTGTCGACGCACTCGACACCCGCGCCGTCGACGTAGCTGCCGCGTGGAACGTCGTCACCAACCTTCCACGACACCATCAATCGGTCGGTTCGCTCACCGGCATTGATGCCGTCGTGGATCGTGCCGTAAAAGTCCTCGTGGTAGCCGACGACGACCGCACCGAGCTTCACGAGGTTGAAATACGCGTTGCGCCGCACGAGCGGATCGAAGGTCCACGTCACCGCGTCGAGTCCGTGGTCGCGGGCCCACTCCCAT
>JBIIDI010000129.1:0-4773 GCA_044238425.1 Ilumatobacteraceae bacterium | reverse complement strand
GCGAGTATTGGTACCCCTTCAATTCGGCCGCGCGAACACCTGCGACGCGCAACTGGTCGAATTCGTTGTACTTGCCCACCCCGGCGAACGCGATGCGATCGTAGATTTCACTCACCTTGCGCAGCGTCGACGACGGATTGTCCGCGACGATGAGGATTCCCTCGGCGGTCTGCGCCGCGACGAGTGCACGACCACGAGCGATTCCCTTGCGCGCGTAATCTGCGCGATCCTTCATCACCTGTTCGGGAGACATGTAGAAGGGCATGCTCATCGCGCACGCACCTCCTCGGTGATCGACTGGTACATGGTCGCGAGGAGCCCGTCGTCGATGCGGTTCCAACCGTCGGCCGTGATCGTGGCGACGATCGGATAGATGCCACGCAGCGCGTCGGGACCGCCCGTTGCCGAGTCGGCATCGGCTGCTTCCCACAACGCCTTGGCTGCGAGACGAATCGCCGAATCGCGGTCGAGATCGTTTCGCCATCCGACGCGCAGAACGGTTCCGGCGAGCATTCCGCCCGAACCGGTGGACACGAAATCGAGTTCCTCGTACCGGCCGCCGGTCGCGTCGTAGTCCCAGAGACGCCCGCGACGTTGTTCCGTGTCGTATCCGGCAAAGATCGGAACGACGATCATGCCCTGCATTGCCGCCGGCAAGTTCGAGCGAACGAGAGCGGAGAGCTGGTTCGCCTTGCCCTCGAGTGACAGCAACTGCCCTTCGACCTTCTCGTAGTACTCCAACTGCAGGCGGAAGATCTTGATCATTTCCATTGCGGGCCCCGCGGTGCCCGCAATGGCCACTCCGCTGAAATCATCCGCCTGCACAACTTTTTCCATCGAACGGTGGCTGATGAGATGGCCGGCCGTGGCCCGACGGTCACCGGCCATGAGTACCCCGTCGGCCCAACGGAGTGCGATGCACGTCGTTGCGTGAGGCAACGACATCGTGGTGGCCGCTGGAAGATCGACGGCCGACGGCAGACCCACCCGTCTCAGCAGTTCGGGAAAGCTTGCCCCGGGATCGTCTCCGGGACGGAACAGGGGCATCGACATGATGACCCGTACGCTACGCCCTCACTCGCCGCCTTTTTGCACGTAACTCTTCACGAAATCCTCGGCGTTCGATTCGAGCACTTCGTCGATCTCATCGAGCAAGTCGTCGAGTTCGCTCTTCAGGCGGCTCGAGTCACGACCCGTAGCGCCGGTGTCGACGGCTTCCCGTGCCGGTCTCTGCGACGGAGCGGACCTCAACTTTCGCTGCTGTTCAGCCATGGTCGCACCATAGCAACGTCATCCGGACGTTGCGACACTCCCCTCGCCGAGGCGCTGCACGAGCTCGGCAGGTGTCCGAACGGCGCCGAGCAGTGCTTCGGTGAGTGCGGCCGTCCCTCGCAGTGGATCGGTCATCGGAACTCGGCGCAGCGGATCGACTCCGACATCGACGACGATGCTGTCCCAATTTGCCGCCACGACGGCGGAGCCGAACTTTTCGACGCACCGCCCGCGGAACCATGCCCGTGTCGTTTCCGGTGGCCGGACCATCGCACGTTCGATGTCGACCTCGTCGATGATCGTCTCGAGCCCGCATCGCATGGCCAGCGATTTCTGCGGCCGTAGGTCGTGGTACTGAACGTCGATGAGCTTGAGGCGCGCATCATCGACACCGAGACCTTGACGTTCACGGTACGCATCGACGAGCTGTTGCTTGGCCACCCAGTCGACGACCCGTCGGGCGTACCCGCGGTCACCCTCGAGGGAATGAAGAATGTCGTGCCAACGGTGGAGCACGTCAACGACGACGTCGTCCCCGATGCACGATGTGTCGAACGATCGCGACCACGAATGAGCCCGCTCGTACAGCGCCCACTGCACGTCGAGTGCGGTCATGACGCGACCATCGGCGAGGCCGATCGTGGCGGTCAACGCAGGATCCCAACTCACCGTGCGAACCGCCGACACCGGATCGGCGAGCACGAGATCGTCACCGATGTGACGATCCTCGATCATCGCGAGAACGATCGCGGTGGTTCCGACCTTGAGAAGAGTTGCCACCTCGCTCATGTTCGCGTCCCCGATGATGACGTGGAGTCGGCGGTACACGGCCGGATCGCAGTGGGGCTCGTCACGTGTGTTCACGATCGGTCGCTTGAGTGTGGTCTCCAGCCCAACTTCCTCCTCGAAGAAGTCGGCA
The DNA here is from genome assembly GCA_044238425.1 of Ilumatobacteraceae bacterium. Classification (GTDB taxonomy): domain Bacteria; phylum Actinomycetota; class Acidimicrobiia; order Acidimicrobiales; family Ilumatobacteraceae; genus F1-60-MAGs027. Next base: position 2,582 of record JBIIDI010000129.1, on the reverse strand, counting down.
CGCTGGCTGATCTGGAACGGCACCGCATGCACGCCCATTCCGGGAAACTCGCTGCCCACCTTGCCCGCACCGCAGAAGATCTGTCGGGTGACGAAATGCGGGGTGACCTGGCTGACGATGTGACCGAACGGGATCGCCCGGTCGAGCAGGTAGTTCTCGTGACAGCCGTAACTGTTGCCCTTGCCGTCGGAGTTGTTCTTGTACACCGTGATCTCCGCGGCACCGTTCAAACGAACGTTCGCCCGCTCCATGCTCGTGCGCAGGATCCGGTCGCCGGCGAGGTCCCAGCGCACCGCTTCGAGCGGCGTGCGGCACTCCGGCGAGCTGCACTCGGGGTGCGCATGATCGACGTAGTAGCGGGCCCCGTTCGTGAGAACGGTGTTCACGAGGTGCGTTTCGGTCTCCGGGGCGTACGCGTCGGTCGGGTCGAAGCCGCGGGCGTCGCGCCCGGGAGACTCGTCGAGGAAGTCCCACGGCGTGCGTGCGTCACCGTCGACGTACGCCTGGATGAGCAGTGACGATGCGGTGATCGGATCGATGTCACCACCGCGGACGAGAATCCCGTACTCGGTTTCGATGCCGCAGACCTTCGGCAGGGCCACTACAGGTATTGCCCCGTCGCCGTGCGTTCGATCGCCCGTGACGAGCCGCGGGAATCGTCGGACGTCCCCGTTCCGAGCGTGCGGATGAAGACGATCCGCTCACCCTTGCGTCCGGACACCTTCGCCCAATCGTCGGGGTTCGTCGTGTTCGGAAGATCCTCGTGTTCCCGGAACTCCTGCCGGATCGACGCGACGAGGTCGTCACGGCGCACACCGCCGCGACCGGTGGCGATGGCCCGCTTGATCGCCAGTTTCTTGGCGCGCCGCACGATGTTCTCGATCATGGCACCGCTGGAAAAATCCTTGTAGTGCAGAATCTCCCGATCGCCGTTTTGGTAGGTCACTTCTAGGAACTGATTTTCGACGGTCGTCGCGTACATGGCCGCCACGGTGTCGTCGATCATCGCGTCGATCGTCCGATGGAGGTCACCGTCGCCCAGCGTCTTCACGTCGTCCTCGTCGAGGGGAACGTCGACGGTGAGATAGCGGGCGAAAATGTGTCGCGCCGCATCGGCGTCCGGACGTTCGATCTTGATCTTCACGTCCAGCCGACCGGGCCGGAGAATCGCCGGGTCGATGAGGTCCTCGCGGTTCGTCGCACCGATGACGATGACGTTGCGCAAACCCTCGACACCGTCGATTTCAGCGAGGAGCTGCGGAACGATCGTCGATTCCATGTCGGAGGAAATGCCCGTGCCACGGGTGCGGAACATCGAGTCCATCTCGTCGAAAAACACGATGACGGGCCAACCTTCCTCGCACTTCTCGCGTGCCCGCTGGAAAACGAGTCGGATCTGCCGCTCGGTCTCTCCGACGTACTTGTTCAACAACTCGGGGCCCTTGATGTTGATGAAGTAACTGCGTCCCTTGTCGGTGCCGAGCTTCGCCGCCACCTTCGCCGCGAGTGAATTCGCCACCGCTTTTGCGATCATGGTTTTTCCGCAGCCGGGGGGACCGTAGAGAAGTATGCCCTTCGGCGCGGGCAGCTGGTACTCGGTGAACAGATCCGCATGCAGAAAGGGCAACTCGACCGCATCGGCGATCGTGTCGATCTGCGAGTCGAGGCCGCCGATGTCCCCGTAGGACACGTCGGGAACGCTCTCGAGCAGGAGATGATCGACTTCCGGCTGTTCGAGCCGCTCGAGAACGAGCTGAGTTCGCGGATCGATGCGCAGCAGGTCACCCGAGCGAAGGATCGAACCGCGCATTCTGTCGGCAAGTTCGCACACGAGCGATTCGTCGGCCCGCCCCGACACGATGACGCGCACGCCGTCGTCGAGGATCTCCTTCAAGCTCACCACCTCGCCGACGGAGTCGACGTCGCGTATTGCGACGACGTTCAAACTGTCGTTGAGTACGACTTCCTGACCCCTCTCCACGGCGGACGCGTCGAGTTCCGGGTGGATGGTGACGCGCATCTTGCGACCGTTCGTCATGACGTCGAGCGAACCGTCGTCGTTGCGCCCGAGAACCACTCCGTATCCCGACGGGGGCTGCGTGAGTTTCTCGACTTCTTCGCGGAGGGTGGCGACGTGATCCCGGGCTTCGCGCAGGGCGAACGAGAGTTTTTCGTTGTTGGCGATTGCGGCCGCCAGCTGTCCCTTCGTTTCGAGCAAGCGCTCCTCGAGCGCCCGTGTGCGGGACCCCGCTTCCTCAGCCATGTTGGAATCCCGAACCATCGGTGTCACCACGTGCGAAAGTGCCCCTCGCAACGCCCATGCCGAGAACCTACACAATGACGATCAAAAGTCGTCACGGAGGTGGGTCGTGCGGGTATGGTGAAGCCCCATGAAGGTATGGATTGACCAAGACCTGTGCACCGGCGACGGACTCTGTGAGGAGATCGCCCCCGATGTATTCACCCTCCTCGACGACGGCCTCGCCTACGTGAAGGAAGGCAGCAAGGTGTACGCCACGGCGAAGGGCAATCCGCAGGGTGCCGAGGGCATGGCGACGTTCGACGACAAGCACCTCGATGCC
>JBIIDI010000128.1:0-4774 GCA_044238425.1 Ilumatobacteraceae bacterium | reverse complement strand
GTGTTCGGCGGGGGAGTGCGCGATCCGTCGATCACGATGAGTGCGATCACGCCGCCGATTCCCGAAGCCGTGCGCGACGAATTGCGCGAGCTCTTCGCCGACGAGTCCGCGTTCGACGATGACACGTTGATCGACAACGACACGGAAGTCGAGGACGCGCACATCGACGCCACGGCTTTCGACGATGACACGTTGATCGACAACGACACGTTGATCGATGACGACACGCCGCTCGACGATGACACACGAACCGGCAGAACGACGGCCGCCAACGCGCACGACGCAGCTTCGAAAGACACAGCTTCGAAAGACACAGCCTCGAACGACACAGCCTCGAACGACACAGCCTCGAATGACACCGACGCATACGCGCCGGGAGCGAACACCGAAGCGACAAACATCGTGTCGATCGACGATGCGTCAGTTGGTGATGTTCGTGTTGGCGATCCGGCGACCGACTCCGCACTCGTCGTCATCGACGACGAATCGCTGCGTCTGCCCCACGAGCGCACCGAGGGTTCGGCGGCGATCCTCGCGTTCCCACCGACGGAGCCGCACGAGCGACCCCGACGCGGTGCGCGATTCGCCCGCCGACTCCGACCGAATCTGCTCGTCGTCAGCGTCGGCGTCCTCGGCGTGCTGCTCCTCGGCATGATCGTTCTCGCGTCGCCTCTGTTCGGGGTGCGCCGTGTCGACGTCACGGGCGCGCAGTACGTCGATGCCGACGTTCTCGCCCGCGTCGAAGAGTCGATGCGCGGTACGAGCGTGTTCACCGTCGATCTCGACAGTGCGCGTCGGCGCATCGAGGGGGATCCGTGGGTGAAGAGCGCCCGGTTGCGCTGGTACCTGCCCGATCGGGTCGTCATCGACATCGTCGAGCGCACACCCGTGGCGTGGTTCGTCGGGGTCGACAACCGCTCGCGGGTGCTCGACATGGACGGCCAGGTACTTGCCGTCGAGGACGGTCAACCCGTCGGCTACCGACGCATCTCCGGGGTCGGTCCGAACCTCACGCCGGGCAGTACGGCGGCGCCGATCTACCGGGCGGCGGCACAACTCGCCGTGTCGATGCCCGAGGAACTCGATCGGCGCGTCGAAACGGTTGCCGTTCTCTCACCGGAGCTGCTCGGAGCGACGCTGCGCGGCGGCACGGAAATCGTCTTCGGTGCGCCGAACGACCTGCGCAACAAGATCATGCAGGTCGTCGTCATTCTCCGCCGCCAGGATCCGGCGACGATCGCCCGCATCGACGTCTCGGGCGGACAGCCCATCGTCACGAGCAGATAGCCGCACTCGCGTGCACGTCGGCAGGTAAGTGATCACGGCCTCCTCGGCGCGTCGCTAGTGTTGCTGAACAATTAGTTCACATCGAGGCTGTCTCAGTCTCGACATCAACCTCAGGCCCCACCGCAACACGCAGTCCGTGCGGCGATCGGGTCGACATCACCGGAGAACACACATGCCGTCAACGCCGCAGAACTATCTCGCCGTCATCAAGGTCGTGGGCATCGGTGGCGGCGGTGTCAACGCCGTCAACCGCATGATCGATGCCGGCCTGCGCGGAGTCGACTTCATCGCGATCAACACCGACGCACAAGCTCTGCTCATGTCCGATGCCCCCGAGAAGATCGACATCGGTCGAGAGATGACGCGCGGACTCGGCGCGGGTGCCGATCCCGAGGTCGGTCGCGCAGCGGCCGAGGCGCACCGTGACGAGATCCAGGAACATCTCGCAGGCGCCGACATGGTCTTCATCACGGCAGGCGAGGGAGGTGGCACCGGCACGGGCGCAGCCCCCGTCGTTGCCGAGATCGCCAAGGCCGAGGGTGCGCTGACGATCGGCATCGTCACCCGTCCGTTCTCGTTCGAGGGCCGTCGCCGCGCGATGCAAGCCGACAGCGGAATCTCGCGCCTCAAGGAAAAAGTCGACACGCTCATCGTCATTCCGAACGAGAAGTTGCTCACGATTTCCACCGACAAGACCACGCTCCTCGATGCCTTCAAGCGCGCCGACGAGGTGCTCATGCAGGGCGTGTCGGGCATCACCGGAGTCATCACGACTCCCGGACTCATCAACACCGACTTCGCCGACGTGAAGACGGTGCTCTCGAACGCCGGAACCGCACTCATGGGTATCGGTGTGTCGAGCGGCGACAAGCGTGCGATCAACGCGGCCCACGCGGCGATCACGTCGCCGATGCTCGAGTCGGCGATCGAAGGTGCGCGCGGCATCCTGCTGAACATCGCCGGTCCGTCCGACATGGGACTGTTCGAACTCAACGAAGCCGCCGAAGCAGTGCAGCGCGTCGCGCACCAGGATGCGAACATCATCCTCGGTACCGTCATCGACGACGACCTCGGTGACGAAGTCCGCGTCACCGTCATCGCCGCCGGATTCGAGCGCTGGGACGCCGGTGCGGGTCGCGCCGCGACGCGCGTCGACGCCGCCACCCGCGGCGAGCCGCGTCCCGACTCGACGAAGGGTTCGCGCTTGCGCGACATCTTCGGTGCGACGCCGCCGAACGAAGGATTCGACGACGACCTGGACGTCCCCGACTTCCTCAAGTAATCCCGCGCGTGCAGTCCGATCTCGTGACTGCCGCCGTCGCCGACGTGCGACGCGAGATCGCCGCCCATGCGTCACGCACAGGGGTGAAGCTGTGCGCCGTCACGAAGGGCTTCGGCGTCGAGGCCATTCGCCTCGCCCGTGATGCGGGCTGCGAGGCGATCGGCGAGAACTACGCCCAGGAGTTGCAGTCGAAAATGACCGTGCTCGGGGACGAGCCGCGCCCCGAGGTGCACTTCATCGGTCGCATCCAGAGCAACAAGATCCGGGCCGTCGCACCGTGGGTCGCGGTGTGGCAGACGGTCGATCGTCCCGAGATCGTCGCCGAGATTGCCCGCCGCGCCCCGGCCAGCACCCGCATCATGATCCAGGTGAATGCCGCGCTCGAGTCGGGCAAGGGCGGCTGCCGACCCGACGACGTCCCCGCGTTGCTCGCGGCTGCCGCCGACAGCGGAATCGTCGTCAACGGCCTCATGACGATGGGTCCGACGTCACAGGATCCCGATGACACCCGGCGAACGTTCCGCACCGTGCGCCGGCTCGCCGACGACCACGGCCTCGTCGAGTGTTCGATGGGGATGTCGGGTGATCTGCGCATCGCACTCGAGGAGGGCTCGACCCTCGTGCGCGTCGGGACGCGGTTGTTCGGCGAGCGTCCCGTTCGTCCTTCTCCGACTGGGGTACTCTGACAGCATGTCGATGTTCCGCCGAGCAATGGATTATCTCGGTCTCGGTCCCGACGAGGCGTACGACGACTACGACCAGTCGGTGGCGCAGCAGCGCCCGGCGCCCCGCCGTCGCCAGGCACCCGTGTACGAAGACGACGTGTACTACGAGGACGACGAAGAGGCCATGTACGACGAGGAGCCGGCTCCCCGTGCTCGCCCCCGGCAGCGGGTTGCCGACGACTCCGGCGTCACGGTGCGTCCGCTCGGCGGTGACACGTCGAAGACGGTGCGACCGCTCGCCACCGCAACGGTCGATCCGTTGCAGGTGAAACCGACGCGTTACGACCACGCACAAGAGATCGCCGATCGATTCAAGAACGGTCAGCCGATCCTCATGAATCTCGTCGGCACCGACAAGGAGACGAAGCGTCGACTCATCGACTTTGCCTCGGGTCTGTGTTACGGACTGAACGGAACTCTCGAACGTTTGTCGGGCGACATGTTCCGTCTCACGCCCAACGGCGTGCGAATTCCCCGCGACTGACGCGGTGTCGATCCCGCATCACAACCCCTCACGCCAGGAGCACCGACCATGATTTCCCAACTCGTCTCGCTGTACACGTTGCTCATCTTCGTGCGCATCATCCTCTCGTGGTTTCCGATGAACCCCGGCGGCGCACTGGCGAACGTCACGAACGTGCTGTTCCGGCTCACCGAGCCGGTGCTCGGCCCGGTGCGACGCGTCATCCCGTCGCTCGGACCGTTCGACATTTCGCCGATCGTCGTCGTGTTCCTGCTCGGCATCGTGCAGCGCATGCTCGCCAGCGTGGGTCTGTAGATCGGATCGTCGTTCGTGACGTATCCCGAGGTCGACTCACAGCCCAACTTTCCCGCACTCGAGGAATCGGTTCTCGAGTACTGGCGCACCGACGCCACTTTCGAAGCGTCGGTGGCGCGCCACGCGCGCTCGTCGAAAGCCGGTGACGAGGCCGAATTCGTCTTTTACGACGGTCCACCCTTCGCCAACGGCCTGCCGCACTACGGACACCTTCTCACCGGGTACGTGAAGGATGCGATCCCGCGCTACCGCACGATGCGCGGCCAACGCGTCGAACGGCGTTTCGGATGGGACTGTCACGGACTTCCCGCCGAGGCCGAAGCCGAGCGGCAGCTCGGCATCTCCGGACGCCAGGCCATCACCGACTTCGGCATCGACAAGTTCAACGACCACTGCCGCACCTCGGTGCTGCAGTACACGAGCGACTGGCGCAAGTACGTCACGCGTCAGGCGCGCTGGGTCGACTTCGACGACGACTACAAGACGCTCGACGTGCCGTACATGGAAAGCGTCATGTGGGCGTTCAAGACGCTGTGGGACAAGGGGCTCATCTACGAGGGATTCCGCGTGCTGCCGTTCTCGTGGGCACTCGAGACGCCGTTGTCGAATTCCGAGACGCGCATGGACGACACCTACAAGCAGGTGCAGGACCCGGCGCTCACCGTCGGGTTCCTCCTCGAGTCGGGTGAGCGACTCCTTGCG
>JBIIDI010000127.1:0-4780 GCA_044238425.1 Ilumatobacteraceae bacterium | reverse complement strand
CCACGCACCCGGCGACATGCACGCCGAGATCCATGCGCTGCGCCAAGCCGGTGACGCGGCCCGCGGCGCCACCGTGTACTCCACGCTCGAGCCGTGCAACCACACCGGTCGCACCGGTCCGTGCACCGATGCGATCATCGACGCCGGTGTGCGGCGCGTCGTCGTCGGCGTGCACGACCCCGATCCGCGCGTGTCGGGTACCGGCATCGAGCGGTTGCGCTCCGCGGGCATCGAGGTGTCTGCCGGTGTCTTGCACGACGAGGTCCACGAACAACTCGCTCCGTATCTCCACCACCGGCGCACCTCACAACCGTGGGTGGTTCTCAAGATGGCGATGACCGTCGACGGTTCGATCACGTCGGGTGACCCGCAGTCGCCGTGGATCACCGGCGCCGAGGCGCGACGTCGCGTGCACGAACTGCGCGCCGAGAGTGACGCAATCCTCGTCGGTGCCGGAACCGTGCGTGCCGACGATCCGCAACTCACCGTGCGCGACGCCGACGGGCCGTCCCCACGACGCATCGTCCTCGGCAGTGCACCCGCCGGTGCGCGGATCCACCCGTGCACAGAGTGGTCGGGGCCGCTCCCCGAACTGCTCGACGACCTCGGTCGCGGCGGCGTCATCCAGCTGATGGTCGAGGGCGGCGCACACGTCGCCACGTCGTTCCACGAGGCGGGACTCGTCAATCGCTACGTCTTCCACATCGCACCGACGCTCGCCGAACCCGGCAAGCGCGTGCCCGCATTCGTCGGCGATGCACACGGCGTGCTCGGCGACGTCATGCGGGGCCGATTCCGCAGCGTCACCACCTACGGCCGCGACGTCGAAATCGTCGTCGACGCGGCAGATCTCACGAAACCGGAGCCACGACGATGAGCAGCCACCCCGCATTCGCACCCATCGAGGATGCCATCGCCGCGATCGGTCGCGGCGAGATGATCGTGATGGTCGACGACGAGGACCGCGAGAACGAGGGTGACCTCATCATGGCGGCCGAGCACGTGACGGCCGAGAAGATCGCCTTCATCGTGCGCCACACGTCGGGTGTCGTCGTCGCGCCGCTCACGGGCGAACGCTGCGACGATCTGCGCCTGCCGATGATGGTCGACCACAACACGGAGAGCCACCGCACGGCGTTCACCATTTCGGTTGATCTCCTCGACGGAACGACGACGGGAATCTCCGCCGCCGACCGCGCGGCCACCATTCGCGCGCTCGCAAATCCGTCGATCGGGTACGAGGCTTTCGCCCGACCGGGCCACGTGTTCCCCCTGCGCGCCCGCGAAGGAGGCGTGCTGAAGCGCGCCGGCCACACCGAGGCCGCCGTTGATCTTGCGCGCATGGCCGGCTGTCAACCGGCAGGCGTCATCTGCGAGATCCAGAACGACGACGGCACGATGTCGCGTCTGCCCGAGCTCATCGAATTCTCAAAGAAACACGGACTGCTCATCTCGTCGATCGCCGAGCTCATCGACTACCGCCGCCACAAGGAGCGTCTCGTCGAACGCATCAGCTCGGCCCGCGTTCCCACGCAGTGGGGGCCGTTCGAGTGCGTCGCGTACCGCTCGACGCTCGACGGCATCGAGCACCTCGCGTTCGTCCTCGGTGACGTCGGCGATGGCGCACCCGTGCTCACGCGCGTGCACAGCGAGTGCCTCACCGGCGACGTGTTCGCGAGCCGTCGCTGCGACTGCGGTCCGCAACTGCACGAGGCGATGGCGACGATTGCACGTGAGGGTCGCGGCGTCGTCGTGTATCTGCGCGGTCATGAGGGCCGCGGCATCGGCATCGGCCACAAGATTCATGCGTACTCGTTGCAGGACGAGGGTCTCGATACGGTCGACGCGAATGTCAAACTCGGCCTGCCCGTCGACAGCCGTGAATACGGCATCGGTGCACAGATTCTCGCCGACCTCGGCGCGCGCGAGTTGCGCCTCATGACGAACAACCCGGCGAAGTACGGCGGTATCGCCGGCTACGGGTTGAGCGTGGTCGAACGCGTGCCGCTCGAGGTTGGCCGCACGAGCGAGAACGCCGACTATCTGCGTACGAAGCGCGATCGCATGGGCCACCTGCTCAACGGAGGAGACTGACATGAAGACGCACCGATTCGACGACCACGCACTGCAGTCGGCACGGGTGAACAAGCGCTTGCGCATCGGCATCGTGTGCTCGCGGTTCAACGAGTACGTCGTGAACGCCCTGCTCAACGGGGCATTTCGCGGGCTCGAGTCGCGCGGGGTTCCCGAGCGCAACGTCACCGTTGTATGGGTGCCCGGCGCCTACGAAATTCCGCTGATGGCGAGCACGATGGCGACGTCGGGTCGCTACGACGGCCTCGTCACCCTCGGCGCGGTCATCCGCGGCGAAACGAGTCACTTCGAATACGTCGCCGGCCCGTGCGCCGAGGGCATCATGCGGGTGCAGATCGACACGGGCATTCCCGTCGGCTTCGGTGTGCTCACGGTCGAAAACGTCGAACAGGCCAACGACCGCTCGCGTCCCGATGAAACGAACAAGGGTTTCGAGGCGGCTCTCGGAACCATCGAGATGATTCACACGTTGCGCGCCGTGCGCTGACGCATTCTGCGCCCATTGGGCGTCACCGACGCAAGCCACTCACGACGACCCGATCACGTCGCCACCGTCGCGTGACGGCACACACCTGCGTGCGCACGACGCACGGAGGTACCAATACTTGCGACTCACGCACCGAAACGGCATTCGACTCCTCGCCCGTGGCGCGGCAACGTGCGTCGTCACCCTCGTAGTCACCGCCGTCGCATCCGGCACGACGACATCGCCAATCCCCTCCCTGCGTCGCGCATACGCCGCAGCCGAGTCACCCGACGAGGCGTTGCAGCGCATCGTCTTCCACACACCACTCGACAAGTTCCGCCTCGAACGATCGCGCACAGCACGACTCCACGGTTTCGACACGACGACCGACGGTTGCTCCGCTCCCCTGCTCGGCAGCGAGGGGCGCTCGTTCAACTTTCGTCTGCCGTGCGAGCGGCACGACTTCGCCTACCGAAATTTCTGGCTGCGAGCCGCATACGGCGGACCTGCGTGGAATGCAGCGCTGCGAAGTGCGATCGACGACCAGTTCCAACGCGACTTGCAGTCGGTGTGCGCGAAGCGTCGCGGCAGCTTCCGCTTGCGCTGCGATACGTGGGTGATCGTGTTCTTCCACGCGGTGCGGCTCACTGCCGGGCCGTGACCACCCCGATGAGCGCATGCAGCATCCGTGCAGTGGCACCCCAGATCGTTTCGTCGTCGAGGTAGAAGAACGGCACGCGCACCTCGCGGTCGGGGAACACCCAGTGCTCCTCGACGAAAGTGTCGGAGCGCACGAGTTCGACGAGCGGCACCGTGAACACACGGTCGACTTCCGAGCTCGTCACGTACTCGGACGGCAGTGCCTGCGCCACCACGACGTGCGGGATGATGTGACTCGCGCTCGACACCGTGCGGTGTGCAACGAGTTCCCCGATCGGCGTCACCACATGCGACTCGAGCCCGATTTCCTCGCGCGCCTCGCGCAACGCCGCCGTCAGCGACGACTCACCCGGCTCCAAGCGTCCCCCGGGGAAGGCGATCTGACCCTTGTGAGTCGACAACCATTCGGCGCGCCGCGTGAGCAACACGCTGGGTCCATGTACGTCATCGACGAGCGTGACGAGCACCGCCGACGGATTCGCCTCGGGTGGCGGCACTTGCATCGTCGGGTCGGGACGATGGTCGCGCACCGCAGCGGTGATGTGCGGGAAATCCCTCAACACTGCGTGGTCAACGCGCTCCCACAGCGGCTCGGTGACCTCCGACCAGCGCGCCGGACGCGGCAGCGTCTGTTTTCCACCGGGGCGTCGTCGCGTGACGTCATTCATGGCGTCGCACTGCGCGCGGGCGTCAACGTGTGAGTCAGTTCTTCGGCGCCCAGCCGGACTCCACCAACTGGCGCAGAACCGCATCGAGACCGGCGGTCTTCAGCGACGCCAGCGTGCGACCCGGTTGCTCCTCGCCCTTCTCCCACTTCTCCCACGCAGTGAGCATCTTGGCGAGGTCGGGCGGAGGCATCTGAAAACTCATGTCCTCAGCGTAACGAGGGCACTTTCCGACGTGCCCAGTTCTAGCCTGACGTCGTGCGCGTGCGGAGAATCATCGCGAGTGTCGCGGTCCTCGCGTGCGTGCCCGTTGCGGTTCCACCGGTGTCGGCCGTCGTCGGTGGCGCACCGGCCGGGGGCAACGGTGCCGTGGTGCGGCTGCTCATGCCCGACGCCGTGTGCAGCGGAGCGCTGTGGACGCCGCGAATCGTCATTACTGCCGGTCACTGCGTCACCGACATGGCGGGAAACGTGACCAACCAACCGATCCAAATCTCGCTCCCCGGCACGAACGTCGCGCTGTCACCGCAGGTCATTTCGCAGAGCGCAACGATCACGGTGAACGGATGGCGCCGTGTCGGACAGCTGTCACAGGGCGACGACATCGCATTCCTCGTTCTGCCGATGGACATGCCAGGTGGAACGATTTCGCGCCTTGCCACCGTCGCCGAGGTGCAAGCCTTCATGAACGAGCGGCGCGTCGTGTCGTTCCTCGGCTACGGCCGCACCGCACCGACGAGCGGCTCGTCGGCAGTACCGAACGTCATCGACCAACCGCTGTTCCCGAACCAGCCGTGGGCGGGATCCTTCAGCGCATCGCAAACTCCGTTCTCGGGAATCTGCGCGGGCGACAGCGGCGGTCCCGTCATCACCCAGGTCGGTGCCGAGACGGTGC
>JBIIDI010000024.1:0-16666 GCA_044238425.1 Ilumatobacteraceae bacterium | reverse complement strand
AACCTACACAATGACGATCAAAAGTCGTCACGGAGGTGGGTCGTGCGGGTATGGTAAAGCCCCATGAAGGTATGGATTGACCAAGACCTGTGCACCGGCGACGGACTCTGTGAGGAGATCGCCCCCGACGTATTCACCCTCCTCGACGACGGCCTCGCCTACGTGAAGGAAGGCAGCAAGGTGTACGCCACGGCGAAGGGCAATCCGCAGGGTGCCGAGGGCATGGCGACGTTCGACGACAAGCACCTCGATGCCGTGATTGAGTCCGCCGAGGAGTGCCCCGGCGAATGCATCTTCATTGAGCCGTAGATGCTCAATGCGCTGAGCGCTCAGCGGGTGGCGATCAGCCGTGCCGTGGTGAGAAAACCCGTGTGCGCCACCATGCGATGGTCGGGTCGCACCGATTGACCCTCGATGTGCCACGTGCGGTGGAGAACTTCGAGCGTGCGTTGCTCGATCCAGCCGTGGCGGTGGCGCTCGAAGGCTTCGCGAACCTGGTGCGCCTGGGTGATGCTCGGGGTGTACGCGACGACGATGCCTCCGGCCACGAGAACCTCGGGCGCGCGCTCGACCACGTGCCACGGTTCGGGCAGATCGAGGATCATTCGATCGAACCGACTTTGCTCGGGAACGTCGATACCTGCGTAGCTGTCGCGGACGACGACGTCGTACCTGTCGAGTGCCTCGGCCCCGAGAAATGATCGTACGTTCGACGTTGCCCGCGCGGCAAAATCCTCACGTATCTCGTAGCCGGTGATCCGCGCTCCCGCGCGCAGCAGCGTCATCGACATGGCTCCGGATCCCACACCGGTTTCGAACACGTGCACACCCGGGGACACGTCCGCGAGCATGAGGATCGGGGCGAGGTCCTTCGGGTAGATGACCTGCGCACCGCGCGGCATCTCGAGCACGAAATCCTCGAGCGTTGGGCGTATGACGACGTAGTACGTGCCCTTCGTCGACTGCACCGAGACGCCCGGCAACTTGCCGATGACGGCATCGTGTGACACCACACCTGCATGCGTATGGAACTCACCCTTCTCGGACAGTGTGGCGAGGTAACGCCGATCCTTCGGGTCGACGAACAGTGCGCGCTCCCCCTGTGCAAAAACGCCGTTCATGACGTGCGCTCTTTGCGTTCGATGGTCAGGGCTTCGTTGCGACCGATGTGCACGACGTGGCGGGATCGACGATCTCTCCGGCGGCGCAACCATCGCCACACCACGAGACCCAGCGCAACCCCGGGATACCGACGGCTCACGCGAGTCACGATCGGCAGCACGACCAGTCGAACGAGCTTCATGAGCGGTTATGCAACGCCGTCAGCGACGACGCACTTCGACGATTCCGGCGAGACGCCGGGCCGACCGACGACCGAAGAGGTAGGCCACGACGACGACGAGGACTCCCACTCCGATGCCGACGACCGTCAGGGATCGACGACGGGATTCAACGGTGGTGACGAGATCGGCCTGAACGTCACCGAGAGCCGACTCGACGTCGGCGCGGGTCACCCGACCCACCGGACTCGGTCGCGTCGATGACGTCATGACAGCGTTCCCTTGCCGATACGTCCGATAGCGACCGCGACGAAAACCACCCCGACGACGAGGGTGACCGCATACGACGCCACACCCCATGCCGGATGAACGTCGAGTCGCGCAAGCACGTCCTGGGCTGCACGGAGAGCGGCGAGCAGGAGGAAGCAGCAGCCGATGCCGACGACGACGGCAGCTCCGAGACCCACTCCGAGCCACCGCACGGCTCCCCTCAGCGGGCCGACGGTCTCCTGGGTGACGTACGCACGCAGCATGTTCCACGTGCTGACGGGATCACTTTTCACCCCATTGTTTCTATCGGCAGCAGTGCATCACGCGACACTGTGCGAGTCCCCGTGAGCACGGCGGACGCGAGACGGTTCCACCATGCGGACCATTCCGCTTGCGCCGAGGCCCGTCGGTCGTTGACGACGAGGGCAAACGAGGCGTTCACTCCTCCGCGGGAGGCGGTCCCCGACAATGCCTTCACACCGGACAGCGTTCCCGTTTTCGCGCGGATCGCGTCGCGTGCGGGTGGAGTACGAAAAACGTCGCTCAACGTTCCGGTGCGACCACCAACCGCCATCGCGTCGATGAACGCTGGATTCGTTGCTTCGTGTTCGAGCAGTGCGACGAGAAGATTGCAGGTGAGAAGGTTCGCCCGATCGAGTCCGCTACCGTCCGCAAGAGCGATGCCATCCACGGGCAACTCCCACCCCGTCAGCGTGTCGAGAACGACCTGCAGTCCCGCCATTCGCGTTCCCTCGCCCCGGCCGGCCACGCCGATTTCCTTCAGCATGAGTTCGGCGGAGTTGTTGTCGCTGTTCGTGAGGACGTTGGCGATCGACTGAGCGAGAGGCGCCGACACCACCGAGGCGACGAGCGGCAACTCACCGGTCACGGCGGCCGATCGCGGATTGCCGACGACCGTGATGCCCCGAGCTCGCAACAGGGCGGTCAAGGACTCGGCGGCTGCCAGCGCGGGATCGGGCCGGCGAATGAGCGATGCCGGTGGGAGCCCGTCGTCGACGACGAGTCCGCCGAGCGGACCGGCCTCGACACCGCGGATACCGTCACCCCATCCGGGTGCGTAGCGCTCGTCGTCGTAGCGGGAACCGTCACCGACGACCGACCCCGTCACGGTGGTGATGCCCTGCGCCACCAGTTCGTCGACGAGCGTGTCGAGAAACGTCGGCGCGATGACGTCGTAGCGCGGTGCCGCAGGTGCCGTACGGGTGACCAGATGCGGATCGCCGCCACCCACCAGCCACAGGTTGCCGACGACGACCCGTCCGCTCACGGTTCCGCGCATCGCGGTCGTGTACCGGTACTCGGTACCGAGAACTTCGAGCGCGGTCGCGGCAACGAGAAGCTTCATGTTCGACCCGGGAATGAGCGGCGTGGACGCACCGTACGACGCGACGTCACGACCACCCGAGCGGATGACGAGACAGCTGTTCCTCGGCAACTCCCGCTGCAACCGTCGCGCACCCAGTCGCGCACCCGACACCTGTGACTCGATGTGCACGGAATCGGCAGCGCGGCGCACCGAGACCAACGGCGTCACCTGGGCCACCACGGGTTCGGCCGTCGCGACGGGATCGACGTCACGAGCCGAGGCGGCGGCAACCTGCCACAGCGACACGAAAGGTATCGCACCGCAGCCCGTCACGACGATCAGGCTGGCAATCGCACGCCGTGCGTCGACCAACGACAAACGCACTTCGTACCTGTGCACGAGACCGTGTACCCGCATGCGGAGTTTCGCGGCACGGGTCACCCGTACAACGGTACGAGCAATAGGCTCGCCGCGTGGAGATCATCGCCGCGCTCTTCGTCGACAACTTCGCCCTGCGTCAGGTTGAAGGCCCCTCCACCCGCATCGACATCACCGGTGCATATTTCTCACAGGTCGTCACCGGCCCCTTGCCCGCCGCATTGTCTCCCCACGTCGTCGTTCTCATCTTTTGCCCTCCCGAAGGGTCCGGACAGGGTGCACTCGAAGTCGTCTTTCGCGATGCCACGACTCCGGAGCGTGCGATCATCGCCCGCAACGTCAGCCCCTTCACAGTGGAGCCCGGAAAGTTCACTTACCGCCTCGTGCGCGGTGAACTCGAGGTGACGAAGTACGGACGTATCGATGCCGAATGCCGAATCAACGACGGTCCGATCGTGCGCGTGCCGTTGACACTGCTCGCGCCACCGCCGGCGAACTAACGTCTAGCGCGTGCAACCGCGTCTCACCCAGCACGACGACGCGCTCGCAGTCGCGATGATTCGCGGTATCGCGATGGACGCGCCGTTGCGCGCTCGCAGCGGGCACCAGGGCACGGCGATGTCTCTCGCGGGCCTCGGACACGTGCTGTACACGCGCGTCATGCGCCACACCCCGCTCGATCCGCAGTGGCACGCGCGGGACAGATTCATTCTCAGCAACGGCCATGCGTCGATACTCCAGTACGCATTGCTGTTCCTCCAGGGTTACGGACTCGAACTCGACGATCTGCGCGAATTCCGACAGTTCGGATCGGCGACACCCGGACACCCGGAAGTCGGACACACCGTCGGCGTCGAAGTGACGACGGGTCCGCTCGGTCAGGGATTTGCCAACGCCGTCGGAATGGCGATTGCAGAGACGCGACTGCGCGCCGAGTTCGGAGCTGCGTCCCACGAACATCACACGTGGGTCGTGCTCGGCGACGGCTGCCTCATGGAGGGAGTGTCCCACGAGGCGGCATCGCTTGCCGGTCACCTTCGGCTCGACCATCTCGTCGCAATATTCGACGACAACCGGATCACGATCGACGGCTCCACCGATCTCGCGGTGAGTGACGACGTGCCGGAACGCTTCCGCGCGTACGGATGGAACGTCGTCGAAGCCGGTGAAATCGCCGACGATCTCGATGCGCTCGAGGCCGTGCTGCTGGCTGCGCGCGAGCACCGCGGGTCCCCGACGATGATCGTGCTGCGTACGCGGATCGGTCATCCCTCCCCCGATTTCACCGATCGCCACGAGGCTCACGGCAACCCGTTTCTCGCCGAGCACGTCACCCGCACGAAAGCCGTGCTCGGTATCCCCGACGAGCCGTTTTGGACGGATCCCGACGTCGTCTCGCGCATCCGTGATCATGCGCGGTCCCGCTGCGCCGCCGACCGTGAGGCAACGCTGGCCGCGCTCGGCGATCGTGCCGATGATTGGCACCGTTGGCTGACACCGGTACCGAGCTCACGCTGGAACGCCGCCGCTCCCTCGTTCGACGACGGAGCCCAGATCGCCACACGCGTGGCGGTCCAGAAAGCCATCGAAGCATCGCTCGGAGACGTGCCGGGAATCGTTGCCGGAGCCGCCGATCTCACGGGAAACACGGGCGTGAAACTGTCGGGTCGAACCGCCTTTTCCACCTCCACGCCCGACGGTGTGCAGTTGTTCTACGGAGTTCGGGAACACGCCATGGGTGCCGTGGCTGTGGGCATGGCACTCCACGGCGGCATTCTTCCCGTGGTGGGAACTTTCTTCGTGTTCTCGGACTACATGCGTCCCGCGATCCGACTTGCCGCACTGTCGAAGGCCCGCGTCGTCTTCGTGTTCTCGCACGATTCCGTCGGTGTCGGCGAAGACGGACCGACCCACCAGCCGATCGAACACCTCGCGTCGTTGCGCGCAATTCCCGGTATTCGCGTCGTGCGTCCGGCGGATGCCAACGAAACGGCTCTGGCGTGGCGCGAGGCATGTGACCACGACGGTCCGACAGCCCTCGTCCTCTCGCGTCAGAACACTCCGGTCATCACCGACGGGTCCGCGGTGCACCTCGGCGCGGGCATCGTCGGTGAGCCGGAGAAGAGCCCCGACGTCGTTCTTCTCGCCACCGGCACCGAAGTTGCCGTTGCGGCACGCGCTGCGTCCGAGTTGCGCGCCGACGACGTTCGTGTTCGGGTCGTGTCGATGCCGTGCTGGGAGGATTTCGCGCACGCCGATCCGCTGCAGCGCAGCGAGATCATTCCCATCGGCGTTCCGGTCGTCAGCATCGAAGCAGGTAGCACGTTCGGCTGGAGCCGGTGGGCCGACGTGTCGATCGGTATCGACACCTTTGGCGCCAGCGCACCCGGTGACGTTGCCATGGAACGGCTGGGTATCTCGGTGGGTTCAGTCGTCACCGCGGTCCGCGAACTCCTCGACGCCTTCGCATGAGCGACGACCGTCTCGTTCGTCTGCACCGTGAGTTCGGCCAGAGTGCCTGGCTCGACAACTTGCAGCGATCGATGCTCACGGACGGCTCAATCGCCTCTCTGATCGAACGCGGTGTGCGCGGCCTGACTTCGAATCCGACGATATTTCAAAAGGCAATCGAAGGTTCCGCGGCTTACCGAGCTCAGTACGACGAGCTGTCCTCGCGCGGCGTGGCAATCGAAGACGCCTACTGGGCCATGGTCAGCGACGACATCGCCGACGCAGCTCGCCTCTTCGACGGGGTCCACCACGAGTCGGACGCCCGTGACGGATTCGTCAGCGTCGAGGTCGATCCCCGACTCGCCCACGACGAGGACGCAACGGTGACGGCGGCATTCGAACTCGCAGCCCGTATCAACCGCCCGAACGTCATGATCAAGATTCCCGCCACCGATGCGGGGACCGGAGCGATCCGTCGCGTGCTTGCACGCGGGATCAGCGTCAACGTCACCCTCATTTTCGGTCTGCGCCGCTATTCGCAGGTGATGTCCGCGCACCTCGCCGGTCTCGAAGAGCTGGCGCTGCACGACCCTTCGCGACTGCCAACAACGGCGAGCGTCGCGAGCTTCTTCATTTCCCGTGTCGATTCACTCGTCGATGACCGGCTCATGGCCGCCGGTGTGGGTCATCTTGCGGGTTCGGTGGCGGTCGATCAGGCCCGGCTCGCCTATGCGCAATGGCGCACGATGCTCGGCGAGTCGCGCTGGCAGCGACTGCGCGACGCAGGCGCCCAGCCGCAGCGACTTCTGTGGGCATCGACGTCGACGAAGAACCCGGCCTACCCCGACACGAAGTACGTCGACGAACTCATCGGACCCGACACGGTGAACACTCTCCCCGACGCAACGTTGCACGCCTTCGCCGACCATGGTCGACTGTCGCGAATGATCGACCACGACGTCGAGGCGAGCATCTCCCGGTTGGCAGAGGTGGCACGGGCAGGTATCGACCTGGACGGCTGCGAAGCGGATCTCGAGCGCCAGGGTGTTGCCGCATTCGAGAAGAGCTTCGTCGACCTCATCAACTCGTTGCGCGCACTCCGCTGAGCGGGTCGCGTCACCACCCGGCCGCGGGCGTCAACTTCGACTTTGACGGAGAATCGCAACCGCCTTTTCCACCGCGCGCCGTGCCTGCGTGAGTTGGCGCTCCGCTTCGGGTCGGCTCGTTGCGCCGCTTGCCGACGCTTCGCGCAGCACGTCAAGTGCACGATCGGAGAGCGCTTCCGACACCGTTTCGAGCTGTGCGATGAGATCGTCGTTGTTCATGCCATAACGGTAGTGACGCTCGTAGCGTGTGGGCCGTGAATCAACCTGATGACCTGCACGAATGGATCAGCTTCGAGGACGAGGCCTACGAACAGACGTGGATGATCGATTCGACGTTCATGCGATCGAACTGGACGTGCATTTACGGCAGCGGCTGCAAAGGCGTTCTTGATGACGATGCCACCGCACTCCAGCAGGGTTGCTGCAGTTACGGAGCCCACTTCCTCGACGCCGCAGACCTGCGCAACGTGCGGCGCTACGTGAAGAAGCTCTCACCCGAGGTGTGGCAGAAACACAGGGAAGGTCGCAACGACAACTGGTTGAAGCAGGAACGGGACGGCGCCTGGACGACGCGCGTCGTGCGGGGTGCATGCATTTTCCACAACGAGCCCGGGTTCGCCGGCGGCTCGGGTTGCGCGTTCCACATCGCGGCGCAGCAAGCAGGTGAGCGCCCTCTCGACTGGAAACCCGACGTGTGTTGGCAGGTGCCGCTGCGACTCGAGGAAATCGACGATTCCACCGGACATCGCGTGGCCATCCTGCGTGAGTGGAAACGTCGCGACTGGGACGAAGGTGGTGCCGACTTCCACTGGTGGTGCACCGATGCGCCCGATGCATTCGTCGGCAGGAACCCCGTGTACCGCTACCTCAAGGACGAAATCATCGAGCTCGTGGGCCCGAAGGTGTACGCGGAGATCGTGCGCCAACTCGAAGCTCCGCGAACGACGCCTCTGCCCCATCCGCAGGTGCGCAGACGCACGAAGGCGCGCACGAATTCCTGAACGGCCGGTACTTGCGGGGCGTGGGTGCAGATGAGTTCGCGGGTCGACGATCGAAGCGGCGGCTGATCGTCAGCGCTGACCCTTGGCGGCACGACGCCGGTCTTCGAGACCGAGGTGCCGCTTGCGGATGCGCACCGACTTCGGCGTAACTTCCACCAGCTCGTCGTCGGCAATCCATTCGATGGCGCTTTCGAGCGAGTGGATCTTGGGTGCCGCGAGCTTCACCCCGTCGTCGTGACTGTGCGTTCGGATGTTCGTCTTTTCCTTCGCACGCACCGCGTTGACGACCATTTCCTCGTCGCGCGCGCACTCCCCGATCACCATGCCCTCGTACACGTCGTCACCGGGCTGCACGAAGAGCGTGCCGCGCTGCTGGAGGTTGTCGAGCGCATATGCGGTGACCTCGCCGATTCGGTCGGCGATCATCGCGCCTCCTTGTCGGTGCGGCACCTCGCCCGCCCACGGCTGGAATCCGGCGAACGACTGATGGAGAAGCGCCGTGCCGCGCGTGACGGTGAGGAGCAACGAGCGGAAGCCGATGAGTCCGCGGGATGGTGCGAGGAAGCCGACGATCGTGCGCCCTGAATCGCCCGGGCGCAGGTCGGTGACACGGCCCTTTCTTGGAGCCAATGCCTGGGTCACCGCACCGACGTACTCGTCGGGTACGTCGACCGTGCCGTCCTCCCACGGTTCGTGCTTTACATCGTCGATGACGCGCGTGATGACCTCGGGTCGCGACACCTGCAACTCGTAGCCCTCGCGGCGCATGTTCTCGATGAGAACGGCCAACTGGAGTTCTCCTCGGCCAGCGACCTCGATGATCTCGGGCGAATCCGTTTCGCGCACGCGGATCGACACGTTGCCGAGGGTCTCCTTGCGGAGGCGCTCGGCGATGTGCCGGCTCGTCACGTACGTTCCTTCCCGTCCGGCGAACGGCGACGAGTTCACACCGAAACTCATGCGCAGAACGGGTTCGTCGACCTCGAGCCGTGGCAGCGGCACGGGATTCTCCGTGTCGGCGATGGTGTCTCCGACTTCGACGCTCTCAATGCCGGCAAGGATGAAAAGATCGCCTGCGGCGATCGCATCGGTTTCCGTGCGTTCGATTCCGCTGAAGTGCGCAAGGTACGACACCCGGCAGCGCTGGGGACCGGGATCGATCCCGTCCTTGGGTGCTCCGAGAAGGGCGACGTTGGCTCCCTTGCGCAGGGTTCCCTGGTGGACTCGTCCGATGGCGATACGGCCGAGATAGTCCGATGCATCGAGATTCGTGACGAGCGCCTGCAGAGGTGCCGTGGCGTCACCTCCGGGTGCCGGAATGGTATCGAGAATCGCATCGAGCAACGGCCCGAGGTCGGCATTGTCGCCCGGAACCCCGACCCCCTTCACGCACTTTCCGTCGCGGGCGATGGCGGACACGACGGGGAACGCGAGATGCTCGTCGCGATGGGCGAGATCGAGGAACAGCTGCTCGACTTCGCCGAGCACTTCCTCGGGACGGGCATCGGGTCGGTCAACCTTGTTCAACACGAGAACGACCGGCAGATCGATGGCCAGCGCCTTCGAGAGCACGTAACGCGTTTGCGGCAGCGGACCCTCCGCCGCGTCGACGAGCAGGAGGACACCGTCGACGAGAGCGAGTGCACGCTCCACTTCCCCGCCGAAGTCGGCGTGACCGGGAGTGTCGACGAGATTGATCGTCGTGTCCCGCCAGGTGACCGCGGCAGCCTTGGCGAGGATGGTGATGCCGCGCTCACGCTCCTGGTCGTCGGAATCCATGACGCGGTCGACGACCGCCTCATGGGCACGGAACGTCCCCGTTTGACGCAGGAGCTGATCGACGAGTGTCGTCTTGCCGTGGTCTACGTGGGCAACGATCGCAACGTTGCGCAGATGGTCGTTCAGTTGCGTTCGCCCTCACCGGCGTCGTCTTCGACGGCAATGTCGCCGTCTTCGTCGAATACCACTCCGTACTTGGCCGCGAGGGCGGCAAACTCGTCCTCTTCGGAACGCGTTCCACCCGACGAGATTCCGAGGTCGGCCGCACTGGGACCGGACTGCTTCAATTTGCGCGCCTCTTCGAAGCGCCGATGTCGACCCTTTTTCACTGTGGGGCTCCGTTGTCCGCGGGCAGGCACGGACGGCCTTCCCACTTACCTGTTGGGCATTGGGCAGCCATGCTAACGGGATCGCTATTTGTCGGTGTGGATGAGCACGAGGCCACCCTGCGCCGAAAATCCCAAACCGGCATGTCCGGTCATGAGTTTCTCAAGGTCCTCTCCGACGAGATCACGGCGCCACCCCGACGAGAGCCGCGAGGATCCGCCTCCGACGTAACCGACGACATCCTTCGTCGTGGCGAGCAGCGCGGGATCGAGTTCGTGTTTGCGAGCCAACTCGGCGATCCATGCCGTGATCAACGTCACGAGCGGTTTCATCCGCTTGTCGATGCCCTCCCCCTCGGCAACGGGCAGCGACACGCTGCGCGTCACGCCGTCGCGAACCGCGGCGAGGATTTCCCGTCCGACCGAGCCACCGAGCGAGCGTTCATCGACACCGCGCACGTGTGCGAGGTCTTCCGTTGATTGTGGAGCCGCTTGTGCGATGGACACGAGGGCCATGTCGCCGAGAATCCGGCGCACGGGAACGTTCGTCGTCATTGCCCGCTTCTCCCGCCACTCCGCGAGAGCTTGCGCTGCCCCGCGAGCCGCACCCTTCAGCGATCGCGCCTCGCGCATCTTCAACCATGCATCCCTCGGATCGGCGTCTCCGTACGGTTTGGTGCGCATTTCTTCGCACGCGTCGTGGACCCAATCGAGACGTCCGCGGTTCGCCAACTCGCGACCGAGGATGTCGTACAGGCGTTCGAGATGGAGCACGTCGGAGCGCGCATAGTCGCACTGCGATGCGGTGAGGGGGCGGCGCAACCAGTCGGTCATGCGGTCACCCTTGCTCAACTCCACCCTCAGCAACGACTGCGCCAGAGTGGCTAGTGACGGCGTCGAGTAGCCGAGGAAACCGGCCGCCAGCTGGCAGTCGAACATGCGACGCGGCACCACACCGACGGCGTAACGCAACACTTCGAGGTCCTGTTGGGCAGCGTGGACGATGGCGAGTGACGACGATTCCATGAGCGGGGCGAGCAGGCGCGGGTCGACCGCAAGTGGATCGATGAGCGCGTTGACATCGCCGAACTGGATCTGCACGAGAGCGAGACGCGGAAAATACGTTCGCTCCCTGTGGAACTCCGTGTCGATGGCGTACCGCGGCAGTGCCGATGCCGCAGCCACGACGTCGCCCAACGTGCGCGGATCATCCACGTAGAGCAACTCGAGATGACTGCTCACGGCTGCCACGTCAACACCATCGGCGGCCCGAAAACCACTGATTTCGGGGCTTTACGGCTTCGGGCCTGCATGGACCGGATGGCCCAATGCCGCGTACCCCGACGTGCCGCCCGCGACGTTGACGACGGTGTCGACGCCCTGGCCGACGAGGAATTCACAGGCCCGCATGCTGCGACCCCCCGAGTGGCACACGACGTACACGGGTACCGGACGACGGAAGACGTCGAGATTCTCCGGCACCGTGGCCAGCGGAACGTTCACCGCGCCGGGCACGTGACCCTCGTCGTACTCGTCGGGTTCGCGTACGTCGACGACGACGGCTCCCCGCTCGAGCAGGGCGTGCAGTTCACCGGCGGCAATTTCTCTGATCATCACGGCGCGTCACACTATCGGTCGGTTGACGTGACCGGGAGCAGGCGCCGGTCGTTGACGTTGACGAGCAACCGTTCGTCCACATCCAGCTCGACTCGGCTCAGAGTCGCCACGGCTCGATGAATCGCGCGCTCGCCCCGTTCGAATTCGTCCGTGAGCGACTCGACACACGTGGACCTGCGCAATGCGAGCAACGACCAATGCAGTCGTCCCGCGGCACGCGGAACGACGAGATCGACGCTCGACGCTCGCAGCGCGTTCACCATTGATGCAACGGTGCTGCTCGTGACGTTCGGCAGGTCGCATGCCGCCACGATCATCACGTCGTCCGCGGGCAGTACGTCACGCATCGCCCGCAGTACCGTGACGATCGCACCGAGCGGTCCCTCTCCCGGACATTCGTCGGTGACGTGTGTGGGAGCATGCGCACCGGGCGGCATCACGAACGTGTCGTCCGCGCGACGCCGTGCCGCGACGTAGACAAGTTGCCGGGCGCCGGCCCCGTACAGAGCGCGCATCGGATGCGAGGCGAGTGGCATACCGAACCAGTCGGCGACTGCCTTGTCCGAACCGAATCGCACCGACGCTCCCCCGGCGAGGACGGCGCCGATCACGTGATCGGGAAAGCGACCGGATCGAGCTGGGCCAGGAATTGCGTGCAGCGGACCGCCTCGGATTCCTCGCCGATGATGGCCGCCTGACGAGCCAGACCGGCGAGACAGTCGAGAAAACCGCGATTCGACGGATGAAGCTGTCGCACGAATCCGCTGCCACGCCAGCCGTTGGCGCGAAGGAGATCGAGACCGCGGTGGTAGCCGACACGAAACGCCATGTACGCCTCGACCCCGTCGTCGCTGGCGGCACCCAGCGCCGCCCACGAATGTGGCAGAGCCGGATGGCGTGCAACGACGTCGAGGAGGGCTCGTCGACGCTCACCGACGGGACGCAGATTCATCTCGGAGACGGCGGTGACGAATGACGCGGGTGGTTCGGGAAGGATCGTTTCGGGCGGACCGGCTTTCATCATGCGCACGTCGTGGTCGCTCATGGTTCGCAGTCTAGGAACCAAGCGCATGACACACTGGATGCATGTCGTGGTTGAACGTCGATGCCGACACGGCGCGCCAATACGCGCTGGGCATCCTCGGCGTCGGTGTCCTGGGTGTTCTCGTCGTCCTCAAGTTTGTTTCATCACTCGTTTCGAAGCTGCTGCTCGTCGCGGTGTTCGGTGGCTTGTCGTGGCTCGGCTTCTCGCAGCGCGACGATCTGTCGACGTGCGTTACCCGCATCACCGAGCGCGCCCGTGCGGGAGACGTGTCCGATCTCACGTGTAGTTTCTTCGGTCGTGACGTCTCGGTCCGCATCCCGTCGCTCCCCCAAGAAGGCTGAACGGGCGCGTCGTCGCGCGCCGGCCGGTACCTCATCGCAAAGCAATTACGTGATGAGGAACTCGGACGACCTGCGCGCTTTTCTCGACGCGTCACCAACTCCGGACCATGCGGTTCACACCGCCGCGTCAATGCTCGTGGCAGCGGGATTTCACTGGTTTGCTTCGGGCAGTGCACTTCCCACTGTCACGCGACCAACAAAGGGTGTCATCACCCGGGACGGTGCATTGGTCGCTTTCGTGTGGAATCCGAATACGATCTCCGACGGCATTCGGCTGGTCGGAGCGCACACCGATTCACCCGGACTGCACATGAAGACGCGACACGTGCGC
This sequence comes from Ilumatobacteraceae bacterium, assembly GCA_044238425.1. Classification (GTDB taxonomy): domain Bacteria; phylum Actinomycetota; class Acidimicrobiia; order Acidimicrobiales; family Ilumatobacteraceae; genus F1-60-MAGs027. The sequence continues at coordinate 3,414 of JBIIDI010000024.1, read as the reverse complement.
CGCCACGGCACGTTGTCCACGCTCGGCGTCGAGGTGTACGGATCCCCGCTGCTCAACTCGTGGCTCGACCGTGATCTCGAGTTGGCCGGAGTTGCCATTCTCGACGACGGCTCACGGCGTACGTGGCGCAGTGGCTCGCCCGTTGCACGGATCGCGCAGCTTGCCGTCCACCTCGACCGGCAGGTGAACGACACCGGTGTGGTGCTCGACAAACATTCCCACCTCCGTCCGCTGTGGGCGGGTTCGGAAGTCGTTGTGGCCGACGTCGCACGGTGGGCCGGTGTCGCAGCCGGGCGCATCGTCGAATGGGATGCGCGGTTCATCGACCATCAACCCGCCGAGGTCATCGGATCGGATGCCGCACTCCTCGCCTCGGGACGTCTCGACAACCTGCTGTCGTGCTGGGCCGCGACGCGAGCTCTGGAAGCGTCGTCGGGTGGTTCATGCGCAGTCATCGCGCTGTTCGATCACGAGGAGGTGGGTTCGCAGTCACCCACCGGTGCGGCGGGTCCCCTGCTGTCCGACATACTCGAGCTGCTCACCGTCGCTTCGGGTGTCGGACGCGACGGCTTCCTGCGGGCCATGGCGAACTCCGTCATGGTGTCCGCCGACAACAGTCACGGAATCCACCCCAACTACCCCGAACGTCACGACCCCGAGACCGCTCCGCAGTTGCACGCCGGTGTTGCACTGAAACGCAATGCGTCGCAGCGTTATGCGACCACTGCGCGCTCGGCTGCTGCGTTCGTCGAGGCGTGCGCGGCGGCAGGTGTCCAACACCAGGTGTTCGCGTCACGCAACAGCATCCCCTGCGGCTCGACCATCGGACCGATTGCCGCAACGCGACTGGGTATCGACGTGGTTGACGTCGGAGTGCCGCAACTGTCGATGCACTCGGCACGCGAAGTCTGCTCGGTGCGTGACGCCGACGACTTGCGTCGCGTGCTCACGTCGTTCCTCTCCGGAAAGACGAAGCGGGTTCAGTCGGCCAAACGTGCGTCGCGACGCGCCTGATCGAACACCCGTTGCAGGCTCGTCGCCAGCTCGGCGGTGAGCTGCGAGACGAGTTCCCGTGGAGCCTTGCCTCCGGTGACGGGCGGGAAGATCGGTGCTCCGACGACGACGCGACAGCGCTGCGCCCGAATCGAACGGGAACCCTTGCTCATGACACGTTCCGAGCCGCCGATTCCGACCGGCACGATGGGCACGCCGGTCTTCAGCGCAACGTAGGCAGGACCGTCGAACAACGGATGCACGAGTGCACCAATCTGACGGGTGCCTTCGGGGAACATGACGAGCGGTTCGCCCCGCTCGAGTACGCCGATGCATCTCTTCAGCGCTTCGAGATCGGCGGAGCCACGGGTGACGGGGAACCCACCGAGCGCACTGAGAAAGGCAGCCACCGGACGCTTGGACCACAGCGAGTCCTTGCCCATGAACCGGACACGGCGGTGCACGGCGATTGAGGCCAGCGGAATGTCGACCGCCGAACGGTGTATCGGCGCAAGGATGAAAGCACCCGATTGCGGCACGTTGTGCCGGCCGGTCACCCGAACCCGCAGCAATACGAGCATGAGAACCCACAACAGGTTTCGCACGACGAAATAGAAGAACCGACTCGTCAGCGACGATCCGGCGAGCTTCGACTTCACTTTCGCCACGACAACCGCTCCTTCACCATTGTCTCGATCTCGGACACGACGTCGTCGACCGAACGATCGCTCGTATCGACGAGCACGGCATCGGGTCCGTGTCTCAACGGTGCATCGGTGCGACCGCGGTCGCGTGCGTCGCGGTCGGCGATGGCCGCCTCGACTTCATCCACAGCACCGCCCGTTTGCGCCACGCGCCGCTCGGCACGCACGCGCGCCGATGCGTCGAGGTACACCTTGAGTACGGCGTCGGGAAACACGACCGTTCCGATGTCGCGGCCTTCGATCACACCGCCACCGTTGCGCGCAGCCCACTCGCGTTGTCTCGCACGCAGCTCGGCACGAACGTCGGCGTGCGTCGCCACGATGCTCGTCAACTCGCCGATGTCGATGGTGCGTATGGCGGTGGTGACGTCGTGGCCGTCGACGACAACCGATTCCTCCGTTTGCTGCAGATCCATTCGCCGCGCAAAAGCGGTGATCTCGTTCACCGACTGCGGATCGATTCCGTGATACCGGGCCAACCACGCCACGGCTCGGAACATCGCACCTGTGTCGAGATAGGTGAGTCCGAGACGACGTGCGAGAGCCTTGCCGATCGTCGACTTTCCCGCCCCGGCGGGACCGTCGATTGCGACGACGACCGGATCACCTGCCACGTCTCACCAGCTCGTGTCGACGGGACGACCCTCGTCGTAGCCGGATGCACTCTGGATACCGACGACGGCGCGTTCATGGAAACTCGCGAGGTTCGTCGCCCCCGAATACGTGCACGACGAACGAACGCCCGCCACGAGTTGATCGATGAGATCCTCCACACCCGGTCGCACGGGATCGAGGTACATCCGCGACGTGCTGATGCCCTCTTCGAAAAGTTCCTTGCGCGCCCGCTCGAAGGCCGACTCGGCGCGGGTGCGGTTGCGCACCGCTCGATTCGACGCCATTCCGAAACTTTCTTTGTACGAACGGCCGTTGGCATCGCGCACCGTGTCGGCAGCCGATTCGAACGTGCCGGCGAGCAACGAACCGAACATGACGTTGCTTGCGCCGGCGGCAACGCCGAGGGCCACGTCGCGAGGATGACGCACACCACCGTCGGCCCACACGTGCTTGCCGAGGGTCTTCGCCTCGTCGGCACATTCCATGACGGCGGAAAACTGCGGACGCCCGACACCGGTCATCATTCGCGTCGTGCACATTGCCCCGGGGCCGACCCCCACCTTGACGATGTCGGCACCCGCATTGATGAGATCACGGGTCCCCTGGCGGGTGACGACGTTGCCGGCAACGACCGGGACGCTCCCCGCCACTTTGCACACCGCCTCGACGGCATCGATCATGCGGCGCTGATGACCGTGGGCAGTGTCGACGACGATGACGTCGGCTCCCATGCGCACGAGCTCTGCCGCCCGCACCGCGGGATCGGCATTGACACCGACGGCCACGGCGATCATCAACCGACCGTTACGGTCGACCGCAGGCACGTACATCGTGCTGCGCAGTGCACCCTTGCGGGTGATGCAGCCGCGCAACGTGCCGAGCGCGTCGGTGACGGGTGCGAAGTCGAGACGCAAGTCGGTGAGTCGGTCGAACATCTGCTCCGGCCGCAGGTCGGCGGACAACGTGACGACGTCACGACTCATCACGTTGCCGATCTGACTGAAGCGGTCGAAACCCACTGCATCGCTCTCGGTGAAGATGCCCGCCGGTCGACCCTCGTCGTCGACGACGACGATTGCGCCGTGACTGCGCTTGTGGATGA
>JBIIDI010000126.1:0-4799 GCA_044238425.1 Ilumatobacteraceae bacterium | reverse complement strand
GCGTTGCGGAACGTGCACCGTGACGGCCGATCCGCGCAACTCCGACAACCACGTCGTCAGCGCCTCGAGTCCGGACGGCTCGACGTCGACGTGAATGCTGCGCGGCCATCCGAGCGCGGGTTCCTCCGCGTACGTCTGCTCGATGATCCGCTGGGTGAGATCGTCGACACCGAGCTCCTCGACGTTGTCGACCGTCGACTCGATGCGACCGAGAACGCGCCCCTTTCGCACGTGGAAAACGTTGTACCCGGCGGCGCCGTCTTCGGTGACGACGGCGAGGACGTCGAAATTCTCGTCGGCATCGCCGACCATCAACTGGCGTTCGAGGACCCGTTCGATGGCACCGAGCCGGTCACGGCACGTCGCAGCCGTCTCGAAGTCGAGATCGCGGGCCGCCGATTCCATCTTCGACGTCAGGGCCTCGACGACGGGTTCGACGTCACCGGACAGGAAGTCGACGAGACCGTCGACGTGTCGTGCGTACGTCTCCGCGTCGACCGCTGCGATGCACGGGCCCGCACACTTCTCGATGTGGAACAGCAGGCACGGTCGACCGAGACGCTCGTGCTGACGGAACTTCGTGTCCGAACACGTGCGCACGGGGAACTGCCGCAGCACCGCATCGAGGGAGTCGCGAATCGCCCACGCCTGGGCGTACGGACCGAAGTACTTCGTTCCCTTTCGTTGCCGCCCGCGCATGACTCCCGCTCGCGGCCACGGGTCGTCGAGTGTGACGGCGAGGTACGGGTAGCTCTTGTCGTCGCGGAGGCGAACGTTGAAACGGGGACGGTGACGCTTGATGAGGTTGTACTCGAGCATCAGTGCCTCGACCTCGGTGTCGACGGTGATCCACTCCACGCGGTGCGCGGCGGCAACCATCGCTGCGATGCGCGGATGCAGGGTCGCCGGATCGGCGAAGTAGTTGGCGACGCGGTTGCGCAGGTTGGCCGCCTTGCCGACGTAGATCACCCGCCCTGCCGCATCGATGAACTGGTACGAACCGGGAACTGCGGGAACGTCGTGCGGCTTGCGCAGCGTCATGTCGTTGCGAGGAGCGGTCCGAGGAACCGTCCGGTGTGGCTGCCCTTCACACGTGCAACGTCCTCCGGGGTGCCCTGGGCGACGATGCTTCCGCCCCCGTCACCGCCTTCGGGGCCGAGATCGATGATCCAGTCGGCCGTCTTGATGACGTCGAGGTTGTGCTCGATGACGAGAACCGTGTTTCCCTGGTCGACGAGCCGCGCAAGCACGGTGAGGAGGCGGCGCACGTCCTCGAAGTGCAGACCCGTCGTCGGTTCGTCGAGGAGGTACATGGTGTGACCCGTGCTGCGCCGCGCCAGTTCGCTCGCCAACTTCACGCGCTGCGCCTCGCCGCCGGACAACGTCGGTGCGGATTGGCCGAGTCGCACGTACCCGAGACCGACGTCGACGAGCGTCTGCAGATGTCGGGCGATGCGCGGCTGCTGGGCGAAGAACCCGAGCGCCTCGTCGATCGGCATGTCGAGAACCTGTGCGATGTTGCGTTCCTTGAACGTCACCTCGAGCGTGTCGCGGTTGTAGCGCGCCCCCTTGCACACCTCGCACGGGACGTATACGTCGGGCAGGAACTGCATCTCGATGCGGATCGTGCCGTCACCGGAACACGCCTCGCACCGTCCACCGGCGACGTTGAAGCTGAATCGTCCGGGCTGGTAGCCGCGCACCTTCGCTTCGGGTGTCGACGCAAAGAGCTTTCGAATGTCGTCGAACACGCCCGTGTACGTGGCGGGGTTCGAGCGCGGCGTGCGCCCGATCGGCGACTGGTCCATATCGATGACTTTGTCGATCTTGTCGATGCCCGTCACCGACGTGTGACGTCCGGGTGACTGCTTGCTCGAGTAGATCTTCTGCATCAGCGCCGGGAGGAGGATGTCGCGCACGAGCGTGCTCTTCCCGCTGCCCGACACACCGGTGACGGCGACGAACATGCCGAGCGGAATGCGCACGTCGATCTTCTTCAAGTTGTGTTCCCGGGCACCCTTCACGACGATGGAATCGGTTCCCGTCGAACGTCGCGACTTCGGCACCGGAATCGACCGTCGCCCCGAGAGATAGTCGCCGGTGATCGATCCCTCGTGACGCAGGATGCCCTTCACGGGTCCCGCGTACACGACGTTGCCGCCGTGCTCGCCCGCCCCGGGGCCGATGTCGACGATGAAATCGCTCGCCCGGATCGTGTCCTCGTCGTGCTCGACGACGAGGACGGTGTTACCGAGGTCGCGGAGTCGCACGAGCGTGTCGATGAGGCGATGGTTGTCCCGCTGGTGCAGGCCGATCGACGGTTCGTCGAGCACGTACAAGGTGCCCACGAGACCCGAACCGATCTGGCTCGCGAGTCGGATGCGCTGCGCCTCGCCACCGGCGAGCGTGCCCGCGGAGCGCGAGAGCGTCAGGTAATCGAGACCGACGTCGAGCAGGAATCCGAGTCGGGCGTTGATCTCCTTCGTGATGCGGGCGGCGATCATCTCGTCGCGCTTGCCCAGCTTGAGGCCGCCGAGGAACTTCGCCGACTCGCCGATCGGCAGGTCGCACACCTCGGAGATCGACTTTCCGTTCACCCGCACGGCGAGTGATGCCGGCTTCAGTCGCGCGCCCTTGCACGCACGGCACGGCTTCTCGCGCATGTAGCTCTCGAACTGTTCGCGCGCCCAATCGCTCTCGGCCGACTCGTGACGACGTTTGATCCACGGAATGACGCCCTCGTACGTCGTGGAGTATTCGCGCGTGCGTCCGTAGCGGTTGCGGTACTTCACGAGCACCGATTCGCCCGTACCCTCGAGCACGAGACGCCTCTGCCGGTCGGTGAGCTTGGCCCACGGCTTCTTCAGGTCGATGCCCAGGTCCTTGGCCACCGACTCGAGCATGCGGGTGAAATACATCGTGTGCGCACTGCGCCACGGTGCCAACGCACCCTGGCTGATCGACAGTTCCGGATCGGGCACGACGAGCTCCTCGTCCACCTCGAACGTCGTGCCGAGACCGAGACAGCTGTCGCAGGCGCCGTAGGGGGTGTTGAACGAGAAGTTGCGCGGAGCCAGCTCCTCGTACGAGGTGCCGCATTTCGCGCATGCGAGGTGCTGACTGAATGCGAGTGCCTCCGCGACGTTGCCCTTCGTATCGAGCAGTTCGACGGTGGCGGTTCCTTCGGCAAGCCGCAATGCCGTCTCGAGGCTGTCGGTGAGACGACGTTCGATGCCCGCCTTCGCCACGAGACGATCGACGACGACGTCGATCGTGTGCTGCTCGTACCTCGCCAACTTCTTCCCCGCCGCGAGGTACTCGGCGAGATCGTGCGTGTCTCCGTCGACCCGCACGCGGGTGAATCCCTGTCCGGCGAGTTGCGCGAGAAGGGTGTCGTATTCGCCCTTGCGGCCCTTCACCACCGGAGCGAGCACCTGGAAACGGGTCCCGGACTTCACTTCGAGGATGCGATCGACGATCTGCTGCGGTGTTTGGCGCGACAGCTTCTCGTCGTCCTTCACGCAGTGCTGCACTCCGACGCGCGCGTAGAGAAGCCGAAGGTAGTCGTACACCTCGGTGATGGTGCCGACCGTCGACCTCGGGTTGCGCGACGCCGACTTCTGATCGATAGAGATTGCCGGGGACAGACCCTCGATGACGTCGACGTCGGGCTTGTCCATCTGTCCGAGGAACTGTCGTGCGTACGCGCTGAGGCTTTCGACGTACCGGCGCTGACCCTCGGCATAAATCGTGTCGAAGGCGAGACTGCTCTTGCCGGAACCCGACAGGCCGGTGAGAACGACGAGTTTGTCGCGGGGAATCTCGAGATTGACGTTCTTCAGGTTGTGTTCGCGAGCGCCACGAATGACGATCGACGAGCTCACGGTGAAAGGATAACGACGCGCTATCGGGCGTCGCGCAACTCACGGCGCAATTCCCGGATTTCGTCGCGCAATCGCGCCGCGTACTCGAACTTGAGCTCGGCGGCGGCTTCGTTCATCTCGTCCTCGAGCACGAGAACGAGGCGTTCGAGATCGGATTGGGCCATCGACTCGACGTCGACTTTCTTGCGCGTACGCGCCGCTTTGTCCGACAGATTCGGCACGCTCGCCGCCGAATCCGGTCGCAGCATCGACAGGATGTCGCCCACGGCCTTGCGGATCGTCTGCGGGTTGAGGCCGTGTTCGGCGTTGTAGGCAAGTTGCCGGTTGCGCCTGTCGTTGGTGACGGAGATCGCGGCGTCCATCGCCTTCGTGCGCTTGTCGGCGTACATGATCACCTGGCCGTCGACGTTTCGTGCGGCGCGTCCGATCATCTGGATGAGCGACGTCTCGCTGCGCAGGAAGCCTTCCTTGTCCGCATCGAGGATCGCCACGAGCGACACTTCGGGAAGGTCGAGACCCTCGCGCAGCAGGTTGATGCCGACGAGCACGTCGAACTCCCCCAACCGCAGCGAGCGGAGGATCTCGATGCGCTCGATGGTGTCGATGTTCGAGTGCAGGTACCGCACCCGCAACCCCTGTTCGACGAGGTAGTCGGTGAGATCCTCGGCCATCTTCTTCGTCAGCGTGGTGACGAGGATGCGATCGCCCTTGGCCACCCGGCCCTGCACCTGCACGATGATGTCGTCGATCTGACCCTTGGTCGGCTTCACGACGATCTCGGGATCGACGAGACCGGTCGGGCGAACGATCTGCTCGACGATCTTCGAGCTGTGCCGCAGTTCGAAGTCGCCGGGGGTCGCCGACATGAAGATGCACTGGTGGATGCGCTCCATCACCTCGTCGAATTGCAGCGGC
>JBIIDI010000125.1:0-4824 GCA_044238425.1 Ilumatobacteraceae bacterium | reverse complement strand
CGCGAGCTTGATGTACGTCGAGCCGAGTCGCTCGATGGCCCTGCGCATCCGGCGTGACAGATCGGCGCGACTCGCTTCGGGAGTCGCGTAGCGGCGCAACTTGCGGCGCACGAACCACGGAACGAGCCCGCGACCGAGCACGGCAACGACGACGACGAGGCGGGCGAGCGGGGGAACGCGCGGTGGAGTGATGAGCCCCGGCAGGTCGTTCGCGGCCCGCGTGCGCAGCCGCTCGACGTCACCGATCCAGGTCAGCGATGCGCGATCGACGTTCCAAGGAGCCGATTCGGTGAACGCTCCCCACGAGCGGTCGGACGTGCCGTGCGCAGTCGGAGTCGGGGTATCCACCGCGCCAGTCTGCCCGCGGCGGCGGAGTATCGACGTGCGCTGCTCAGCGAAGGGATGTGAAGTTCTGCACTGCCGCGAGGATCGACTCGGCAAGTTCGGGTCGGCACACGAGCAGGTCGGGCAGCCACGTGTCGCGCTCGTTGTATATGAGGGGCGAACCGTCGATGCGTGACGTGTGCAGACCCGCCGCGCGTGCAACGGCGACGGGGGCGGCCGAGTCCCATTGGTGCTGACCACCGTCATGGAGGTACACATCGGCGACGCCGGATACGACGGCCATCGTCTTCGCTCCCGCGGATCCGAGTCGCGCACCGTCGAAACCGAGTTCACGTGCGATGGCCGCGGTGACGGCGGGTGTGCGCGTGCGCGACACGACCATGATCGGTGTGCGCGCCGGTGCCGGCGGAGTCAAAGGAGCCGGATGCGTGCAGTACGTCGTTGCGAGCGCCGGCAGTGCGACCGCACCCGCGGTGAGTTCGCCGCGCGCGTGCGCGTCGCGAGTCCACAGCGCAACGTGCACCGCCCAGTCGCTGCGTCCCGGCTCGCTGAACTCGGTCGTGCCGTCGAGCGGATCGATGATCCACACGCGTTGTGCGCTCAGCCGAACGGGATCGTCGGCACCCTCCTCGGAGAGCACGGCGTCGTGCGGCCGCCACCTTCGCAGGCTGTCGATGAGGAACCGGTGGGCGACCGCGTCGCCCGCATCCTTCACGTCCCACGGATCGACGTCGCGTGCCTCGAGTTGCGTGCGCAACGCGATCAAGTGGCGTCCGGTCTCCGTCGCGAGGTACTCGGCGAGGCGGTGATCGTCGGCGACGACGTCGGCGGTCGGCTCGACGTGGCCTTCGCGGTGCAACGATCCGAAGTCGAACGTCACGGCAGCCGGCGACCGAGATCGATCGCGCGCCGCACGAGCGAGCGCAGACGTGCCTCGTCGACGCCGCTGCGCACGAGCTCGGCGATGTCGTACTGCAGTTCTTCCGCCTGCGCGTTCATCGAGTCGTCGGGGACGGTGCGCTGAGTCACCGCGGTGACCGCGACGAGAACGATCGCCGCGCCGGCGGCGATGAGCCCCGCCGTCATCACGGCACCGATCGTGTTGTCGCGAATGGAGAACACGATCATTCCGGCGATGCCCCCGACGAAGCACACCGCACAGGCGACGCGGATCGCTCGCAACGCGGGATGGGCGGGAATCGACACGTGCGCCTGCGCCGTCATCCGCGGGTGAGGGGCTTGTACTTGATGCGCCGCGGTTGGTCGGCGGCGACGCCGAGTTCCTTGCGCCGCCACGCTTCGTAATCCTCGAAGTTCCCCTCGAACCAGCGCACCTGGCTGTCACCTTCGAATGCGAGCACGTGGGTGGCGATCCGGTCGAGGAACCAACGGTCGTGGCTGATGACAACGGCGCAGCCGGGGAACGATTCGAGTGCCGCTTCGAGTGCACGGAGCGTGTCGACGTCGAGATCGTTCGTCGGTTCGTCGAGGAGCAGCACGTTGCCACCGCGGCGCAGCAACTTTGCGAGGTGCACGCGGTTGCGTTCCCCACCCGACAGTTCCCCGACCTTCTTCTGCTGGTCGCTGCCCTTGAAGTTGAAGCTCGCGACGTACGCGCGGCCGTTGATTTCGCGCCCGCCGACCTTCAGCAGATCGGAACCGTCGGTGATCTCCTCGTACACGGTGCGGTTCGGGTCGAGCGTGTCGCGGTTCTGGTCGACGTAGCTCAGCTCGACCGTGTCGCCGACGGTGATCGTTCCCGAGTCGGGTGATTCCTGACCGGTGAGCATGCGGAACAGCGTCGTTTTGCCCGCGCCGTTCGGTCCGATGATGCCGACGATGCCGGCCGGGGGAAGTGCGAAGGTGAGGTCTTCGATGAGGAGTCGGTCCCCGAATCCCTTGCGCAGGTTCTCGACGCGAATGACGGTGTCACCGAGGCGCTTGCCCGCAGGAATCGTGATCTCGAGTTTGTCCGGACCCGATTCGGCCGCCGATGCCTCGGCGTGCAGCTTCTCGTACGCCGCGAGACGCGCCTTGCCCTTCGCCTGACGGGCCTTCGGTGCCATGCGCACCCACTCCAACTCGCGTTGCAGCGTGCGCTTGCGGGCCTCGTTCGCCTTCTCCTCGCGGCCGAGACGTTCCTGCTTCTGTTCCAACCAACTCGAGTAGTTGCCCTGGAATGGAATGCCGCGACCGCGATCGAGCTCGAGGATCCACTTTGCGACGTTGTCGAGGAAGTAGCGGTCGTGGGTGATCGCGATGACGGTGCCGGGGTACTCCTGCAGGAAGCGTTCCAACCACTGCACGCTCTCGGCGTCGAGGTGGTTCGTCGGTTCGTCGAGTAGCAGCAGATCGGGTCGGGAAAGAAGGAGTCGGCACAGTGCAACCCGGCGCTTCTCGCCGCCGGAGAGCTTCGCCACGTCGGCATCGTTCGGCGGACAACGCAAAGCGTCCATGGCGATCTCGACGTTGCGCTCGAGGCTCCATGCGTCGGTTGCCGTGATGCGAGCCTCGAGTTCCGCCTGACGTGCGCCGACCTTCTCGAAGTCGGCATCGGGGTCGCCCCACATCGCGGTGACCTTTTCGTATTCGGCGAGCAGATCGCGGATCGGCGCGACACCGTCCATGACGTTGCCGAGAACGTCCTTGGCCGGATCGAGTTGCGGCTCCTGCTCGAGCAAGCCGACGCTGAAGCCCGGCGTCAGCCGTGCTTCACCGCTGTATCCGTCGTCGAGCCCCGCCATGATGCGCAGCAGGCTCGACTTGCCGCTGCCGTTCGAACCGATGACCCCGATCTTCGCTCCGGGGTAGAACGAGAGCGAGATGTCCGCGAGCACCTGACGATCCGGCGGATAAAACCGTCCGAGTTTGTAACACGTGTAGATGAACTCGGCAGTCATTCCCGTACAACCTACTTTCCTGTACGGTCGTAGGGCGAGCGAGATTCCTTGCCCGCGACATCACTCACTCCCCAACAACCGAATACCTGAACATCCAATACACGGAGGCCACACGGTGGAACTGTTTTCCGGCGATTATTTCCTCAACTTCTTCATGCGCTACCTGCACGTGCTCGTCGGTATCGCATGGATCGGGTTGCTCTACTACTTCAACCTCGTCCAGGTTCCCGCTCTCGCGGCCTACGGCGACGAGGCGAAGGCACGCAGCATTACCCTCGACAAGCTGGCCCGCCGCGCCCTGTGGTGGTTCCGCTGGGCGGCCATTGGCACCCTCGGCACCGGCATCCTCATCACCGGTCAGCCGACGTACTACGACAACTTCCTCAACTGGGAGGGCGCGAACTCGCTGAACGCGAAGAACGCCGCGATCACCGTCGGCATGCTCTACGGAATCACGATGGCGGCGAACGTGTGGATGATCATCTGGAAGAACCAGAAGGTCGTCCTCGCCAACGCGGTGAACGTCCTCGGCGGTGGCGCGGCCGATCCGGCAGCGGCCGGTGCCGGTCGCAAGGCCCTGCTCGCCTCGCGCCAGAACCTCATCTTCTCCGTCTCGATGCTGTGGTTCATGGTCGGTACGGCCCACTTCTACGGCGAGAGTTTCGGCAATGCGACGAGCTCGAGTGCCCTCACGTACGTGCTCATCGCCGTCGTCATTGGCGCCCTGCTGCAGTTGAACGCGTTGGGCAAGTTGGGCGGTACGGCCGCGACCAACAAGCTGCTGTGGCCCTACGAGTCCCACAAGAATGCCATGATCACATCGGGCGTGCTGTGGCTCGTTTTGTGGATCCTCTCCGAGGTGATGTTCGGCTGATCGCCGGCTCACGTCGATTTCAACTGAATTCGGGCCCAGTGCCCGCTGACGAATGGGTGGGTCGTGCGACGCATGACCCACCCATTCGCACTCTTTGGCGAAGGTGCAAAAGAGTACGATGACGGTCGTGACAGTCACCTCGAACCCCCAATCGGGGGAGGATTTCGGCGCCAATTCCTGGCTCGTTGAAGAAATGTACGAGCGGTTCCGCGACAACCCGGCCGCCGTGTCCGACGAGTGGCGCGAATTCTTCAGCGATTTCACCCCGGCCGGCACGGCCCCCGTCGCCCAAACGCAACCGGCGGCCGGCGAGGCGCACTCGACGAACGGGGCAGCGAAGCCGAAGAAGTCCGCACCGTCGATCGTTCCGCACCAGCCCGTCGAGCCGATCCGTCGTGCCGAGGTCGTTGCCCCCGGCGAACCCGAGCCGATGCGCGGCGTTGCCGCGGCGATCGCCACGAACATGGACAAGAGCCTCGTCGTGCCGACGGCCACGAGCGTGCGCCAGGTTCCGGCGAAGTTGCTCGAGGTGAACCGTCGCGTCATCAACGGCTACCGCCAGCGCACCGGTCAGAGCAAAGTGTCGTTCACGCACCTCATCGGTTACGCAGTGGTGCGCGCCATCGTCGACGGCGTGCCCAACATGAAGAACGTGTTCCTCCCCGACGCCGATGGGAAGCCACGTTTGCAGCGTCACACGAACGT
>JBIIDI010000023.1:0-16882 GCA_044238425.1 Ilumatobacteraceae bacterium | reverse complement strand
GGTTTGCAGTGGCTCGCCGACACCCAGCGCGGAGATGGCTCGTGGCACAACTACTACGCCACCTCCGGTGCGGTGAACGACGCCAAGCTCGACTCGAACGTCACGGCATACGTTGCCACCGGTGTGTGGCACTACTGGTTGACGTCGAACCGTTTCGACGACATCGTGCGCTTCTGGCCGATGGTCGAGCGCGCAATGCGGTTCGTGCTCGACATGCGCCGCAAGGACGGCACCATTTTGTGGGCCCGCGAAGTCGACGCCGAACCGTGGGACTACGCGTTGCTAACCGGGTGCAGCTCGATTCGTCATTCGCTGCATTGCGCGGCCAACGTCGCCGCACTCGTCGGCGAGCCCCGACCGCTGTGGCGCGCCGCTGCCGACGCCCTCGACGCCGTCATTCGTTTCGCCCCCGATTCGTTCGAACCGAAGCAACGCTGGGCGATGGACTGGTACTACCCCGTTCTCGGCGGATCTCTCACCGGTGATGCGGCGAAGTTGCGCTTGGCCGAGCACTGGGATCGTTTCGTGCTCGGAGAGCACGGCGTGCGCTGCGTCGACGACGAGCCGTGGGTGACGGCCTCCGAAACCGCCGAGTGTGCACTCGCCCATGCCGCGATTGGCGACCATGCGACTGCCGAGTTTCTCCTCGCCACCACGTCGCGCCACCGTCTCGACAACGGCGCGTACCTCACCGGCCTCGTGTACCCCGATCGCATCGTGTTCCCCGCCGACGAAGTGAGCAGTTACACGGGTGCCGCCGTCATCCTCGCCGCCGATGCGCTGCATCGCATCTCGCCGGCTCACAGCGTCTTCGCCCCACCCATCATCGACTGAAATCCCGCTTTCACGCTGCGGGGTGGTTACAGTCGGGTCATGCGTTTCAGCAGTGAACTGAAGAAATTTATCCTCCTCGCACTCGCCGGTGGAATCCCCGTCGCCGTGTTCATGGTTCTGCCCTACGGCACGTTCGCCGACATCAATGCCGTCCCCGCGCATCCACTCATCGTTCACGGTGTCGTCGTCGCCGTGCCCGTCGTTGCTCTGTGGTTCCTGTTGTCACTGTGGAAGACGAAGGTGTTCACCGCTTCGTTCGTCCCGATGTACGTGGTGAGCGTCCTGGCGACGCTCGGCGTCATTGCGGCCAAGTCCTCGGGAGCATCGCTCACCGCGGCAGTCGGACTTCCCGATCCGCATGCCGACTCCGGCAACCGACTGGTGCCCGTGATGATTGCCTTCACCGCTTCGCTCCTCGTCGTGTACTTCCTGCGAGCCGTGAAGCCGATCGCCATATTCGACCGCGTGCTCAGTGTCGCGGCGGGCGTCGTCGCCGTTGCCCTTCTTCCTCTCACGTACGTCGCCGGCCATACGGGTGCCGAGGCGGTGTGGGAAGAGGACTATGCGAAGGCACAACAGCCGATCAGCCGCGAGGATCTCGTGCTGACGATGGACGAGGTTGCGCGTCGCAACGACGAAACGGCGTGCTGGACCGTTGTCAACGGTGTCGTCTACGACATGACCACGTTCATCCGTCGTCACCCCGCCGGCGCAAAGGACATCAAGGAGATGTGCGGCGAGGACGGAACCGAGGCCTTCTCCGAGGAACACTCCGGTCAGGGTGAACCCGAGAAGTGGCTCGAAACGCTGCGCATCGGTGTCATCGGCGGCTGATTCCTGCCGTCGTGCGCGGTCCGTGACAATTCAGCGCAGGCGTTGTAGGACGCGCAGCGAGCCGGTGGCGGAAATTTCCTCGTAACGTCCCGAACGCAGCGCAGCCAAGTAAATCTCGTCGTGCGGTGCCTGCCCGCCTTCCTTCGGATCGGCGAACACGTCGTGCACGACGAGTGAACCGCCGACGCTGACGAGCCCGGCCCACGCCTCGTAGTCAGCGCGTGCCACGTCGCGCCCGTGGCCACCGTCGATGAAGCACGCCGCAATCGGCAGTGTCCATCGCGACGCAATCTCGGTCGACTCGGCGACGAGTGCACGCACGACGTCACTCACCCCGGCGCGCGCAACGGTACGACGAAACTCCGGCAACGAATCGAATCGCCCGTGCGCATCGACGAGCTCCGGATCGTGCCACTCCCATCCGACCTGGTTCTCTTCCGACCCGTGGTGATGATCAACGGCGTACACGACCACACGGGCCTTGCGCGCCGCGTCGGCCAACCACAACGTCGAACGACCGCAGTAGGTACCTACTTCGACGATTGCACCGCCCGGTATGCGACGACACGCCGCCAGCACCGCTGCATGCAACGCATCGCCTTCGTCGGGCGGCATGAATCCCTTCGTTGCCAACGCCATGTCGCGCAACGCCGAATTCATCGGCTCGCTCGCGGGTTCGGCGTGCACGATCTGACACGATAGAGCCATGCCCGAATCCCGCGCCGCGCTCGATTCCCTCGTCGATCTGCTCGACCTCGAAACCATCGAACGCGACATCTTCCGCGGCACCAGCCCCGACGAAAACCGCCAGCGCGTGTTCGGTGGCCAGGTGGCCGGTCAGGCGCTCGTCGCCGCGGCGCGCACGGTCGATGACGCCAACCGTCGTGCACATTCGTTGCATGCCTACTTCCTGCGCCCCGGCGACCCGACCGTGCCGATCCTGTACACCGTCGATCGCATCCGCGACGGCAAGAGCTTCTCCACGCGCCGTGTCGTCGCACTGCAACACGGTCGCGCCATTTTCAACCTGCAGGTGAGCTTCCACATTTACGAGGAGGGCCTCGACTATCAGATCGAAATGCCCCGCGACGTGCCCCCGCCCGAATCACTCCCCGACATCAAGACGCTGATGCTGCCCTACAAGGATCAACTCGGCGACTGGTTCGAGCGTCCGCGGCCGATCGACTTGCGTTACGTCGACACGAATCCGTTCGCCAAGCGCGACAAGCCGCGTCAGGGACAGCGCGTGTGGATTCGCGCCAACGGTTCGCTGCAGGCCGACCCGTTGTTGCACCAGTGCATCGTCACGTACGCGAGCGACTTCACGTTGCTCGACACCGCGTTGCTGCCGCACGGCCTCGGTTGGACCGACGGCACCGTGCAAATGGCCAGCCTCGACCACGCCATGTGGTTCCATCGTGACTTCCGCGCCGACCAGTGGTTGTTGTACGACCAGTCGTCGTTCTCCACGTCGCATGCCCGCGGTCTCGCCGGTGGCGCGATCTTCACGCAGGAAGGCGAGCTCGTCGTCACCGTCGTGCAAGAAGGCCTGCTGCGCGGCGGTTTGTAGAGTGATTCGCGCCATGGACCGGTTCGCCGACATCGCCGTGTTCCTCGCCGTTGCGACCGCTGCGTTCGTCGCGATGGAACTCGTCACCTACGCCGCGCACCGCTGGATCATGCACGGTCCGCTCGAAAATTTGCACAACGGCCACCACCGCAACGCCGCGCGCGAGACCCCAAAGCGCGGCCTCGAGTCGAACGACGTCTTCCCGCTCGCCTTTTCGATCATCGTCATGGCGGGGCTGTGGGTGGGCTTCAACGTCGACGGCATGTCGTGGCTCGTCGCCGTGTGCGCCGGCGTCACGATGTACGGCGTCGCCTACACCCTCGTGCACGACGGCGTCATCCACGGTCGCATTCCGGGCATGTCGCGCATCGCATCACCCGCCGCCGCACGACTCAGCGCGGCGCATCGCACGCACCACCACACGAACGCCGAGCCGTACGGAATGCTCTGGCCTCAGTGGTCGATGCGCACCGGGTCGCGACCGTCCCAGGTTCCCGCCGACCGGTAGGGAACGAACCGGGCGAACATCTCCTCGCCGTACCAGTTCTCGGTGCGCGTACGGGCAACGACGGCGCGATGATGCTCGGTGCCGACGGCGAAGTCGCGCATCGCCGCCAGCGAGTCCCACACCGACAACGTCGCCAGGGTGCCCACGGGCAACTCGCCCACACCGACGACGGCACGCAAGCCCGCCGACTTCTGCAGCTGTTCATCAACGGCGACTCCGGCACGGTGAAAGCGTCGCCATGCGGCAAGTCGCACGTTGGCCCGCGTGAGCACGATCATCGGTCCGCTCGCAACGTGTTGCGCATCGGCCCTCACGATCATCTCCGGAACCGCACGCGCGCGCCACGACCCGTGTCCGCCGGCACCGTGCAACTCGACGTGCCACGTCTCGCGCATCGAGCGTGCAGCACCGACGTCGCCGAATCGCGTGTCGACGAAGCGCCACAGGTCTTCGCTCGAGTTCCATACGCAAAACAGAGCCGTGCGCTCGGGTTGGATTGACGACGTCGTCGCCGAGCCACGACCCGTGCCGAGCACACGCACGAACTCGAGACCGTCCACCCGTTTCATCGCGAAACGCCCCGGTCCCAGCGCAATGAACGCCCGCAACGGCGACGACCAGCGCACGAGATGGAATGAAGCCACGCGCGCCACAACTCCATCGTGCCATGCCTCCCCGCCCCCGTCACGCCGCACGACCGGCATCGCATCGTCGATCCGGTGATGACGACGCCGCGGCACTGACTAGGGTCGCGAGCAATGGTGCAAGTCATCGCCGCAGTCGTCGTTGCGTATCTCCTCGGTGCGTTGCCGATTGCCAATACCGTCGCCCGACTCGGTGGCGTCGTCGACCTACGCGACGTCGGCGATCGCAACCCCGGTTTCTGGAATGCGCGCGCCAATCTCCGCCCGCGCCTTGCCGCACTCGTCTTTCTCGGCGACACGGCCAAAGGTGTCGGCGCCGTCGTCGTCGCCCAACAAGCGAGCACCGACTGGCGCATCCACTATCTCGCCGGCGCCGCGGCGATGATCGGTCACGCCTGGCCCGCGACGGCGAATTTCCGCGGCGGACGTAGCGTGCTCACGTGGGTCGGCGCCACGCTCGTGCTCTCCCCTTGGCCGGCCGTGTTCTGCATCGCGATTCTGTTTCTGTGGTGGATGTCGACGCGGATGT
This sequence comes from Ilumatobacteraceae bacterium, assembly GCA_044238425.1. GTDB lineage: Bacteria > Actinomycetota > Acidimicrobiia > Acidimicrobiales > Ilumatobacteraceae > F1-60-MAGs027. The sequence continues at coordinate 11,963 of JBIIDI010000023.1, read as the reverse complement.
TCGCCTATTCGGTGCGCGTGGCCATCATCGTGTTTCCGTTCATCCAGCTGTACCGCGACGGCCAGTGGCGCACGGCCGCATCGGGCGCACTGATGACGCTCATCGGACTGCGTTTCCTGCTCGCCTGGCGTGAGGACCGCACACGGAAATAGCGCGGAACTAGCGCGTTGATCTGCGTGTTTATTGGTCGATCAACGCGGCGATCTCTATCGCCGCGTTGACCGACCGCGCCACACTCGGCGGGGGACGATGACGTTGCCGAGAACGGCCAGTACGGCAATCGGGTCGGCGAGCGGCGATAACCAGTAACCCGCACCGCCACGTTCGTACGCGCGACGCGTGCCGACCAACGTGCCGAGTCGCATCGCCACGATGACGATCGACACCACGCTCGGCGCACCGAGCACGATCGACACGGGCGCGAGCACCATCACCACGCCGAGCACGACCACCTGAAGAATCTGTCGCCACATCGGCTCGACGCCGGGCAACGCGAGACTGCGCCCCCACCCCCGCCACGTGTCGCCGAACCCGTCGAACATCTCCACGACGAGCAGTCGCGACGCATCGACAAACCCCACGCGCTTGCCCGCGCCGTGCACGTGCCGCGCCAGCGCAACGTCTTCCACGATGTCATGTGCGACTACGTCGAACCATGCGCTGTCGATCGCATCGCTGCGCGTGAACGCCAAGCATTGTCCGTTGGCGACGCCGCGCTTGCCCGGCGTGCCGCCGGCGCCGAAGCGGTACACGAGCGTGGTGAGCATCGCCGCGTGCAACCACCGCCCGGCACCCGTGCGACACCGAAAGCGTCCCCCGGCGCTCGCCAATGCCAGATCGTCACGAATCGCGCGCGCCACCAACGCCATCGGCAACTGCGCATCGGGTCGCGTGTCGGCATCGAGCGTCACGATCCACTCACCCACCGCGGCCTGCACGCCGCAACGCAACGCCCACGGCTTGCCCATCGCCCGCTGCGGCCTGCCGTCGGCACGCACCACCCGAGCACCCGCAGCTGTGGCGATGCGCGCCGTTGCATCGCTCGAGTCGTCGTCGACGACGATCACTTCGGTCACTCCCGGTGCCCCGCGCAACGCCTCCAGACACGCGCCAATGCGCAACTCCTCGTTGCGTGCGGGGATGACAACGCTGATCGTCGGCACACTCGACGGTGCGTCGCGCATCGCGCTGCCCGCGGCAATCGGCTCGCGCTTGCGTGCGGCGCGCACGACCGGCGGCACGATGGTCGCCAGCGCGAGCGCCTCCACCACCCATTGCCACGCGAACAACATGGCGTTCCTACGCGTGAATCGCCGGGCGGCGATGCGTCCACGGCACGGCCGCTTCGACCTGCGCAGCCAGGCGCAACAACACGTCCTCACGGAACGGCGCACCGACGCACTGCACACCCATCGGCAACCCGGCTGCATTCCAGAACATCGGCAGGCTGATCGCCGGCTGACCCGTCATGTTGAACTGCGCGGTGTACTGCATCACCGCGCGCAGGCGATCGGTCGATTCCTCGCCGCTCAACTCACCGATCTTCGGCGGCGGCCCGGCGATCACCGGCGCGAGCAACACGTCGAAGCCGCGCTTGCCGTCACCGGGCAACCACCACTCGATGACGCGTCGCGACCAGCGGTGCATCCAGTACACCGCACCGAGGTAATCGACGACGTTCGTCGCCTTGCCGAATGCGTGCATCACCCAGTTGCTTGGTTCGATGTCGTCGGTCGTCAACTCGCGACCCAAGCGCTTCTCCAGTTCCCCCACGTCGGCAGCCACACCGGCGATCACCACCGACAGGAACTTGTCGGCGAACTCCGCTTCATTCAGTGCAGCCGGGTGCGTCACCTCCACGTCGTGGCCGAGATCGCTGAACACCTTCGCCGCGGCGGCGATCGATGCGCGGGTGTCGGGATGATCCATTCCCGTCGGCAACAACGGTGCATCGAGCACACCGATGCACAACTTCCCCACCGGTGCACCCACTTCGTCGCGGTAGGGGCGCGCGGGTGGCGGCGCCACGTTCGGGTCGCCGGGTTCGTATCCCTGCAAGATGTCGAGCACCAATGCCGTGTCGCGCACGCTGCGCGTCAAACATCCCTCGACCACGCCACCGAGCCACGTTTCACCGAGCTGCGGTCCCACGCTGATACGACCGCGGCTCGGCTTCAATCCGACGAGTCCGCACTCGCTCGCCGGTACGCGAATCGATCCGCCGCCGTCGTTGCCGTGACCGATCGCCACGCATCCCGCCGCCACTGCAGCCGCCGATCCGCCGCTCGATCCACCCGTCGAATGCTCGAGGTTCCACGGGTTGCGCGTCGGTCCGTACGCCACCGGTTCCGTCGTGATCGTGCTGCCGAACTCGGGCACGTTCGTGCGTCCGATGACGATGCATCCTGCGCGACGCAAACGTGAATACACGTGCGAGTCGCCCTCGGCGCGGTAGCCGAGCTGCTTCAACACCCGCGTGCCGAGGTGGTACGGCTCGTCGTCCATCTGGCAGAGCAAATCCTTCGCCACGATCGGCACACCGGCGAGCGGTCCCGTGTTCGCACCGGCCGCTTCGGCTCGCGCCCGGTCGTAGCGCTTGTGAATGACGGCGTTGATCTTCGGGTTCACCTTCTCCACGGCGTCGATTGCCGCATCGACGAGTTCGCTCGCGCTCACCTCACCGCGTCGAATCGCTTCGGCCTGTCCCACACCGTCGAGTGCCAACGCATCGGTCATGCGCGCCACACTAGACATCGCCGCGATGCACGACGTTTAGCCTGTGCGCGTGCGGGTGGTGGCGGCAGTCGACAAGTTCCGCGGCACCGCGACCGCCGCCGAGGTGGCCACTGCGATCGGCCATGCCTGCTGGGCGGAGGGTCACGACTGCGTCGAGATTCCCCTTGCCGACGGCGGTGAAGGAACCCTCGCCGTGCTCGGTGGTGCGAATCGCACGCAACGCGTCACGGGACCGCTCGGAACTCCCGTCGACGCGCAATGGCGGTTCCACCGCGGTGTCGCCGTCATCGAAATGGCAACGGCAGCGGGGCTCACGCTCGCCGGCGGCGCCGATCGCAACGACCCGATCAACGCCACCACCACCGGTGTCGGCGAGCTCATCGATTCGGCGCTCAATCTCGGGGCAAAGAAAATCATCGTGTGCGTCGGCGGTTCGGCGACGACCGACGGTGGATGGGGTGCGGTGCAGGCAATCACCGCACCGGCACGCCTGAAGGGTGTCGAGTTCGTGGTTGCCTGCGACGTCGATACCGCGTTTCTCGATGCCGCCCGCATCTTCGCGCCGCAAAAAGGTGCGACCGCAACGCAGATCGACTTCCTCGAAACGCGTCTTGCACGCACCGCACAGCTGTACCGCGACAACTTCGGCATCGACGTCACCGCACTTCCCGGTGCCGGTGCGGCGGGTGGCCTTGCCGGTGGTCTCGCCGCACTCGGTGCGCAACTCGTGTCGGGCTTCGACGTCGTCGCCGACGAAGTCGATCTCTACGACGCACTCGATGCGTGCGACCTCGTCATCACCGGCGAAGGCAAGCTCGATGCCGAGAGTTTCCGTGGCAAGGTCGTCGGCGGCGTTGCATCACTTGCGGTGACGCGCGACGTTCCGTGCGTTGCCATCTGCGGCGACGTCGACACCGATGCCGTCACCGACTTCGTTCGGTCACTCCCGGCGCCGCGGAAAAACACCGCTGGTGCTCCGTTCAGCGCGGTGAGTCTCGTGGAGAAATTCGGTCGCGAGTTGGCACTCAGCCAGCCGCGCACGTGCATCGAAGATGCAGCAGCCGAGGTGTTGCGCGCCGTCGCGCGCTGATCAGCCGCCCGTCGTGGTCGGAACGACGACAGCCGGCACGGTGACGGCGGGAACCGTCGGTGCGGTCGGCACGGCGTTTTGGATGATCGCCAACGACTTGCCGGCGATGTCGGTGCCGAGCAATACGAGCACGCTCGCCTCACCGAGGTTACCGGTTTCCGTCGGAATCGGTGCGGGCATCGGCGCGGTCGACACGCCACCCAACTCGGTGGCAACCGCTGCAGCCGCGGCTTCACTACCGAGCAGGTAGTACACGACCGTCGAGGTCTGGCGCGGCGTCACCTCACTCTTGTTCAACGCGGGCTGCACGATGTAGCCGCGGCCCTGCAGTTCGGTGGTGAGCAAGCCTGCGCTGCCCGACACGCCCGACGCGTTTGCCACCTGCACCTTGAACGCGGTGAGCACGACGGCTGCCGTCGTCGGCACCGCCGGCAACGTGTCGACCGATTCCTCGGGCGACAGGGTGGTTTCGGTGACGGCCGGCGCGGTGACGGTGCCACCACCATCGCCGCGAATGTCGCGAAGGATGAAGAAACCGAGCAATACCGACAGCACCGCCACGATGATCGACAGGGTCGAGTTGACGTTGGCACCCCGCGGTTCGGGCTGCGGACGGGGGCGACGCTGTTCCTGGCTCATGGGTGACTCGCTTTCCGGGTGCTCAACACCGTGCATTTCAGGGTAGTTACCCCGATGCTGCGCGCACGTGCACACATCAGAACGTCAATACATGGTCACAACGTCATGGCCCAGCACTGCACTCGAGAGCGTTATTCCTGTTGACTCACGCACAAATGGGAGGTTACAGTTATTTCACTTATTCGGATAGTTTGTGTTCCCCCTCGGAGGTGTCAGCCATGAAGAAAGCACGCTTTTCGGCAACATCCCGCTCGCGCGTTCCGGCGACAGTCGTGTTCGCCGACGGTTCCAAACACAAGCTCACGCCCGACGAGGCCGAACGAGTCCGCATCACTCTCGCAGACGACGTCACCCTCACGCCGGGTGAGGCGGCCGTGCTTCTCGGCGTCTCGCGTCCCATGGTCACCCGCTGGGTGAACGAGGGAATCCTCCCCGACGCTCCCGTTGGTACCCATCATCGCATTCCTCGACGAGCAGTTCTTGCTCTCCAGGAACAGCGACTTGCGTCCGGTCGCGATGCAATGAAACTCGTTCGAGCCGCAAAGACCGACCGCAAGAGTGCACGCCGAGTCTCGATCGCCAATGCAGCAGCCGTCGCGCACGTTGCAGAACGCGATCGGTGACCGACGAGTTTCTTCCGGTCAACAACGCGTACGAACTTCGATTCACCCTCCGCGCACTCGCTGATCTGAGTGTCAGCAGCGACGTCGGTCCAGGAGACATTGATGAGATCATTCGCGCCACCAGATATCGATCTCTCGTCGCGAAGTTCGTGGAGCTACGTCACCGGAATCCGAATGGCACAGAAGCACCGATGCGCAATGTCGGTCGGCCGGACATTCATTCACTGCATGGACGCGATGGCGTGCGAGCATGCACGTGGTTCGATGCCGCCAACGGCGTGTGTTGGTTTCTCGGCTGCGTTGATCAACACGACTACGAGGTCTTCGAAGCTCGCGCGGCAAGCGGCGACCTCTTGCCCTCGGTCACCGATATCGAGATTCTGTACGTACAGCGCAATGACTTCGACACATTGGTCGAAACAGGCGTTCATGAACTGGTTTCCCGGGCGCTGGCACGGCCGGGCCACGCAGCGAGAGGGGTGGTCGGAGGCTTCCTACGACTCGAGGTGGGCGTACTCGCGATCGCACTTGATGGTGATCAGCTAGTCGACCTGTTCATCGTGGTTCGCTTTCCGCTGATCCCACCCGGCACATCACGGCCCGCGGGATGGCCCGGCGAGGCACTTCTCGAACGCCTCGTCGAACTGGCAACAGGCTTGTCGGCAGACGATCTCTCAATATCGCGTCCCACGGAAGTACCTCACAAAGGTTCAATGCGCGCAGTGAATCCGGCGCGAGAGATGGCGATTTGTGCCGGAAACTTGCGGATTCTCCGAGCCGAGGGTGGGGAGTGAACCCACGACCTACCGCTGACAATGCGGTTGCTCGGCCACCACAATCGCTCGGTGCTTCGTGCTTCGCGATATTGCTGAGGGTGTCCGTAGCAGCACCGACCGCTACGGACACCCTCGGGGGAATGACTCTTACTTCGTGGGACGCACCGGACGCGCACCAAGTGCAGCAAGAGCGGCATCGCGTTCCTGTCGTGCCTCGGCCGTTGCGGCGCGCAGCGTCTGGCCAATTGCCTGGCGCTGCGCCTTGGTGGTGGCTGACTCGAGTGCTGAACGGGCTTCCTGTGTCGCCGAAACGACCGCATCACGGAAGTTCTCAAGAATCGTCTTGCGGCTGTTCATGTACTCGCGGGTCTCTTCTTGCCAAGCGAGAAGTCGTGTACGGAACTCGCTGAGTGAGCGGGTGGTGGTACGAGCCTTCGTTCCGCTCGCCACCGTGGTGGTGGGCGAATCGGCATTCGTCTCGGCATTGGCAACTCCCGGTACCACCCACAGCAAAGCTGCTGCGGATGCCACGAGGGCAATCTTGCGTGTTGAGCGATTCATGACTGAATCTCCTTGCTGTCGGGATATCTTCTGAAGCGGTATTGCTTCGAGCTCGAAACTACGGATCGATTCTGGGAATCTCCTGTGAATCCCCGGTGAATCCACTGGGAAGTTCGCTCGCCGTGATTACCGTGGCGTGCACCAAGGCCCCAAACATGACTGCCCGCACAATTCTCGTCGTTGATGACGACAGATCCGTCGCCGACACGATCGTTGACGTTCTCACCGTGTCGGGATACAACGCCACTGCCGTGCATTCGGCGAGCGCCGCCCTCGAATCAGTTCGACGCAGCGCCCCCGACCTCGTCGTTCTCGACGTGAACATGCCCCACGTCAGTGGATTCGACATCATCGAGCGGCTGCGCGGAATGTCGCCGGGTATCCCCATCATCATGCTCACGGCACGTCAGGCACGCGAAGACATCGTCAAGGGCCTCAAGCTCGGAGCCGACGACTACATCCCCAAGCCGTTCGTGTTTGAGGAGTTCGTTCTGCGTGTCGCAGCGGTTCTGCGCCGTACGTACGGCAGCGACGAGGCACGCAACGAGCTTCGTTGCGGCAGCATCACCCTCAACGTCGACGACGTCACGGTAAAGGTGGGTGACACCCCACTTTCGCTGTCCCCCACCGAGTTTCGCCTGCTCGCGGAGCTCATGCGCAACTGCGACGGCGTCGTCACCCGCGATCAACTGCTCGAACGGGTGTGGGGAATCGACTTCGATGCGTCGACGAACGTCGTCGACACGTACGTCTCGTACCTGCGCAAGAAGCTTGCGAGTGCCGGTGCGTCGCCCATCGTCACCGTGCGCGGATTCGGCTTCCGCCTGACTCCCGCGGTCACCGCGTGACGTTCTCACGGCGGCTGTCGCTGCTCGTCGCGGCCGCACTCGTGTTCACGGGCGTGGTCGTCGGCGGTCTCACCGCATTCATTGGTTATCGCATTGCCGTGTCGGAGGTGGATCGCACGCTCAACGCCATCGCAGTGCGCGCCTCGACGGCGACCGACCCCGTCGACTCCGCACTCGACGCAGCCGCCGGGAACTCCGACACTTTGTACGTCTCGCTCTTTCTCGACGACGCCTCGTCGGTGTCGATTGCGGCACCCGACGAGGGCAGCGACCCGCTCGCTTCGCTCCCGCTCGTCGACATCGTGCGCGTGACGCAGCAGCCGGAAACGGTCGATCTCGACGAGCGTTATCGCATCGTTGCCGTTGCTGCGGGTGACGGCCAGTGGGTGGTCATCGGTCGTTCCATCGAGGCACTCGTGCGCAACTTCGTGAGCGATCTCCTATGGGCTCTCCTCACCGTCGTCGTCATCACCGGCCTCGTCATCGTCGTGTTGCGCACGGTCATTCGCCGCTCGCTGGCACCGCTACGGCACGTCGCCGCAGCGGCAGAACGAGTTGCCGGAGGGGACCTGGCGGTGAATCTTGCCGTCGATGCCGGCCCGCGCGAGATACGCGAACTCAACGTGGCACTCGCCGGCATGGTCGAATCACTTCGCACCGCCGTCGTGACGACGGCTTCCAGTGAGGCACGGATGCGCGAGTTCCTCGGCGACATGGCGCACGACCTGCGCACCCCGCTCACGGTCGTCACCGGATATGCCGACATGCTCGCGAGCTCCTCGCAACCGTCGCCCGAGCAACGTGACCGCGCGATCACACGAATGGCAGCCGAATCGCGGCGAATGGCCGGGATCATCGACGACTTGCTGTTGCTCGCCGAAAATGACGTCATCAACAACGTTCCCCGCGACGAAGTCGACTTTGCGCGACTCGTCGCCGGCTTCGTCGACGATCTGGCCGCACGTCAACCCGACAGGCGAATCACCACACTTCTCGACCCGGTGACGATCACGGGAAGCACCGCACAACTGTCACGCTTGGTTGCCAACCTCACAGCGAACATCGAGCGCCACACCCCGCTGACGGCCGCGGTCGAGGTGCGGTTGTCCCGGACTGCTCACCTGTGCACTCTCGTCGTTGACGATGCCGGCCCCGGTCTCAGTGCAGACATGTACCGTCGTGCCGCGACGGGCTTCGAACGTTTCGACCGTTCGCGCTCCGACAGCACGGGTCACTTCGGACTCGGATTGAGTCTGATCGCATCAGTGGTCCGACATCACCAAGGCAGCGTGTCGCTTGCTCCATCACCTCTCGGTGGCCTGCGCACGACGATTTCCGTGCCGCTGAACCGAAATACCTGAGCCGAGGGTGGGAATTGAGCTGGGGAGTTCCCGGGACGGTGCAGCTGTCAGAAGCGGTCGAGAATGTCGCGCTTCTTCGCCTCGAACTCTTCCATCGTGATAAGTCCGTCTTCAAGCAAGTCACGCAGCTCACGGAGTCGATTACCGAGGACGATCTCGCCGGTGCTGTCGGTACTCAAGCGGTCGATTTCCGCGGTCAGCCTCTTCATCTCGGCCTGCCTCAATGCCTGGGCTCGTCGCCGCGCATCAGACAGCGTCATCGGTGCTTCCTCGACCGGTCGACGCTGGCGCCGGGAACGACGCTTCGACTTTTTGCGTCGCTTCGGGCGGTGGGAGCGTGGGCCCCGCCCACGCATGAGCACGTATCCGGCCGCTACGAGACCAAGACCGAGCGCACCAACACCGATTCGGGTTGCCCACGTCCAGAGTGATCCGAACTCATCGAGGCTGCGGTCAAAACGCAACTCCTGATCGAACTTGGCCGTTTTGCGAATGCTCCCCTGTGTCGCTTGCACGAACACCGACCAGCGACCGTCGGTGATTGTCGGATCGACAATTGCATCGGCATAAGCACTGTCACCCGGGCTGATCGTGCTCGCTCGAAATTCGAATGGTCCGAAGGTATTGCTCGCAAACAGCGGGTCGACGAGTTGCACGTTTCCTGTCGGGCGAATCGGTGTACCACCGGTGTTCGTGATGAGTACGCGGACGGCTTTCTCGTTCTTGTCCGTCAACCAACCGGCAACGCCGCGAATGTCGAAATCGGTGGCAAGATTTGCCGCATCACCGATGCCGAGCCACACCGACTTCCGAAACGCCAAGGCTCCTTTGATCACCGCCTGCACGCCGGCGTCGGGATTCTCATCGGCTGGTGCGTCACGGGCTGACACAAGGATTCGTAGGTACGACTCATAAACGGCGGGCTCAGTATTCGCCGGAATCGTGTAGGACATCGTTACGTCTTGTCGGGCCCCCGGTTCGAGCTCGACGGTCGGTGGATCGTAAGTCACCCATTGCTCCGACGGGCTGCGTGTCGTTCGGTCAATCGTTCGCTCACCGTCAACGACAGTCACCTGCCACAGTTCGAATCCGACGCTCTGCACGATGTCCGACGTACTGATGATGCGGAACTTGCGCTGCCCGCTCTGACCCGGTTCAACGGCAAACCACATCTCGCTGTTCGCTCCGAGTTGAGCAGGGTTGTCCGACTCCGTTGGCAGAATCTCGACACCAATACCCAGTTCACCTGCGGCGGGCCTCGAAGCAGCGGCAGGGTTCGGTGCGTGGCCGAGGATGACCAATGCGATACATACGAATACAGCGAGCACTCGCATGGTTGCAGCAAAGTGCAGCCTCAAGGTGCACACGTTCGGCATCGAGACGTCTATCGGTTACTCACCACCGGAGTCGATGGCAATATCCGTCGTGAATGTGGGGCCTGCAAAGAGGTACACCTCACCGGCGTACCTCGGAGTCTGACCTTCCGGGATCTTCACCCGGACCGACCAATTGATTCCGCATCGATCGTTGCTCGTCGGCAGGTTTGCCGGCCGATCCGTGGTGAAACCAAGTGGTTGCGCCATCAAAGTGCCGCCCAAAACTCCGCTCACAACGTCTTTGGTCAAACGAAACTCAGTGGGCTCGCCACCATCGACAGGTGCTATCGCACCACCTCCGAAGGTCCACGCACTGACCCCAGCACCCTGGCTCGGAGTGCGACACGTGCCTTCAGTCAGGCTCATCACCAGCGGGTTGGTCGGCGTCATGTCAAAGTCGAGATTGCGGTCTCGCCCACCCTCAGCAGCGGTTGCCGTGAATCCGCCCTCGCTCCACTCCGCCGAAATCTCGATTCCGGATGTCGCTCCGAAGTACGTGCACCAAGCATGCTCATCGACGTACTCATCGCCGCCACCCGACTCATTTCCGGAGTTCCACGCGCGAAGTTCGGGCAAATCGACGGCCAGCGAATACTCCGAACCATCGTAAACCTTCCCGATGTCATCCCCCGTCGGTTGCAGGCTGACGATTGATGGCACGCCGTCGACGTACCAAATGCAGCGCTCCTTCATACGTACCGTTGAGGTTGTATCGGCATCGACATCCGGCGGTGGATCCTGCGGTGGGATTGGTACCGCTGTCGCACGATGGTCTCCCACAGCGATGGTGGCGCACATGACACCGCACAATGCGAGGGCGACGCCGGCTATCCGGCGTTTCCGCATTCGAAGTGTGGACATCAACAGCCTCTCGTCTTGAATCAATGCACCAGACAACATTCACGTGACGGGTGGATCGACGAAGTCTTCGCCGATCCTCCCGTCACGTGAGTGAAATTGGATATTTAACCCTCGCCTTAGCGAACGTCGTCAATGTCGATGTCGGTCGTGAAGGTCGGACCGGAGAACTTGTACGCCTTACCTGCATACAAAGGAGTCTTGCCAGAAGGAATTGAGGCCGTCACCGATGCTGTGGCATTGCACTTGTCATTCGCTTCTGCAAGGTCGTCAGGAATCGCTGTCGCAGCTGTCGCGAGCAGAGTGAGAATTGATCCCGACGCCGTCACATTGGCGACGATGTCCGGTCCAACGGTCCACGAACCAAGTCCACCGGGAACGCGACATGTGCCTTCTTCCAAGTTGAAGCTCAGTGGATCTTCAGCATCCGCATCAAATCCCATGTTCGCCGAGTCATCTGCCTCTTCTCCGGCGTCATTGATGTTCTGTGCTTCGGCTGTGAACGCCGTTCCACTCCACTCTCCATCAACTCGGATTCCCGTTTGTTCGCCGAAGAACGTGCATGCAGCGTGTGCATCAAAGTCGCCGACTCCCCCGGTGAGATTTCCGGACGTCCACGCGATGTAATCTTCGAGAGTCGCAGCCAGCGAATACTGGCTGCCGTCGTACACTTCACCGAAGCTGTCGCCCGTTGGGATGAGGGTGATGGAGCTGGCGACACCAGAGACGAACCAGATGCAACGTTCCTTCATCGTCACCTCTGCTTGAGATGGAGCGTCGTCGAATCCAGTGGGCGGTGTTTGGTCCTCCACGTCGGCACGAACGACACTCGTACCACTCATGACCCCCAGCAGCGTGGTGACTCCCACGCCCGCCAGGATCGCTCCCAGCCCTTTTCGTGTCTTGCGATTCATTTCATGCCTCCGCACCGTGAAATTGATAGGAATTTCAGTCTTTACTTGACTTAACAGTTCAACAGTACGCACATTCCAAGTGCAAATGCAACTCTCGGTTCTGACACGCGCCCCGTTTGCGTCGAGGCGAATCCCTCCTCTCCCAGGGAAACTTGGCCCCGAGCGCAGTCATGCCCCACCA
>JBIIDI010000124.1:0-4916 GCA_044238425.1 Ilumatobacteraceae bacterium | reverse complement strand
CCGACTCCTACGGACGCAACATGCGGCGGATCTTCGAGCGTCTCGAGCCGCTGCCGACTGTCGTGCTCACTACCGGCGAGTTCCGCCGCGCGCAGCGCGAGGTGAACGACGTCATCCGCGCGACGGCCGCCGACTTCGAACACGTTCGCGTGCTCGATTGGGCGTTGGTGGCGGGACTTCGCGGAGTGACGGGTGGTGACCGTATCCATCTCTCGGAGACCGGTCGTGCGGTGCTCGCCGCAACCGTCGCGCGCGCACTCGATGCCGCACCGAGCGGCGACGGCCGCTGTCTCGAGTCGCGTTTCACCGACGACTCGGCGATTCGCCGCGACGTGTTGCCACCGTCGGCGACCGATGCCCCGGCGACGGACCTGCAGCCGGAGGAAACTCCCGTCGAACCGGCTCCCGGCGACACCGAATCGTCGGGCTGACGACCGCCCGGTGACCCCGGGGAGACGTTGATGCGCGTCGATTCGGCGTCAGTGTGAATCGCCCGACTCGCGCAGTTCGCGTCGTCGTGCGGCGCGCTCGCGAGCTTGCGCGGAGGTGATTTCGCGGTGGTGGGCCCGACACAACACTTCCAGTCCGCCGGACCCGCGCGGATTGGCGTCGAGATGGTGGTGGCATCCCGGTCCGTAGCCGTCGCCGTTGCGCGGGGTGATGTGGTTCACCTCGCAGTCGCGCCGCGCAGCGTCGCAGCCGGGCCGCGTACAGCGGTACTTCGCACGGCGCTTCGCCGCGGCGCGGGCGAAACGCCAGATGTGGTTGCGCTGCCACGTGCGGGCGCAGCGATCCGAGCACCACGTGCGTCGCCGCGACGTCGTGATCTCGGCATCGCACCACTGGCACCGGCCGCGAACGCCCGTCCACACGGAGAGGTGGCACTCGATTCGCCCCGCTTCGAGGGCGGAGTGCGACTCAGTGGCGGATGTTGATCGGCGTGGCTGGCGTGGCATCGACGAGATCGAAGAAATCGTTTCCCTTGTCGTCCACCACGATAAACGCGGGGAAGTCCTTCACTTCGATCTTCCACACCGCTTCCATGCCGAGCTCGGCGTACTCGAGCACCTCGACCTTCGTGATGCAGTCCTGTGCGAGACGGGCGGCGGGTCCGCCGATCGACCCGAGGTAGAAACCGCCGTACGTCTTGCACGCGTCGGTGACCTGTCGTGATCGGTTGCCCTTCGCGAGCATGACGAAGCTGCCACCCGCACGCTGGAAGTCGGCGACGTACGAGTCCATGCGGCCTGCGGTCGTCGGACCGAAGGAGCCCGATGCGTAACCCTCGGGCGTCTTGGCCGGTCCGGCGTAGTAGACGCACCGCTCCTTGATGTACTCGGGCAACGATCCCTCGGCGTCGAGGCGTTCCTTCAACTTCGCGTGGGCGATGTCGCGCGCGACGATCATCGGACCGCTGAGCATGACGCGTGTTTTTACCGGGTACTTCGACAGCTCCGCGCGAATCTCGCTCATCGGGCGGTTGAGGTCGATGCTCACGACGTCGCTGCTGAGTTGCTCGTCGGTGACGTCGGGCATGAATCGCGCGGGGTCGGTCTCGAGTTGCTCGAGGAAGACGCCATCGCGGGTGATCTTGCCGAGAGCCTGGCGGTCGGCGCTGCACGACACGGCCATTGCCACCGGGCAACTGGCTCCGTGGCGCGGCAGGCGGATGACGCGCACGTCGTGGCAGAAGTACTTGCCGCCGAACTGGGCTCCGATGCCGGTCTGCTGCGAGAGCGCGAGCACTTTGGCCTCGAGATCGACGTCGCGGAATCCGTGTCCGAGCTTGCTTCCCGCGGTCGGCAGCGAGTCGAGGTATCGGGCGCTCGCGAGCTTGGCGACTTCGACGGCGTACTCCGCCGACGTTCCGCCGATGACGACGGCGAGATGGTACGGCGGACACGCCGCGGTGCCGAGCGTCTTCATCTTCTCGAACAACCACGGCAGCAGCGTCTTTTCGTTGAGCAGCGCCTTCGTTTCCTGGAAGAGGTAGCTCTTGTTCGCCGAGCCGCCACCTTTGGCCATGAACAGGAACTTGTACTCGTCGCCGGGCACGGCGGCGATCTTGATCTCCGCGGGCAGGTTGGTGTTCGTGTTCACCTCGTCGTACGTGGTGAGCGGCGCGAGTTGGCTGTAGCGCAAGTTGCTCGTGAGGTACGTGTCGTACACACCCTTGGCGATTGCGCGCTCGTCGTCACCCTTGACGACGACGAATTGGCCCTTCTTGCCCTTGATGATGGCGGTGCCGGTGTCCTGGCACATCGGCAGCACGCCGCCCGCGGCGATCGATGCGTTCTGCAGGAGGTCGAGGGCGACGAAGCGGTCGTTCTCGCTCGCCTCGGGGTCGGCGAGGATGTTCGCGAGTTGCTGCAGGTGACCGGGACGCAGGAAGTGGGCGATGTCGCGCATCGCCTCGCTCGTCAGTCGGGTGATGACCGCGGGGTCGACCGTGAGGAATTCCCCGAGCGGCGTCGTGACGACCTCGATGCCGTCACGGGTGACGAGTCGGTACGGCGTGTCGTCCTTGCCGAGCGGCAGCAGCTCGACGTGTTCGAAGGGTGCGGCGGGCATCAGACGAGCGCCGGGGTGCCGGCGAATGCGCCGGGGTCGCCGGGTGCCGGAATGAGCGGTGCGCTCCACGACACTGTCTTTGCCACTTCGTCGGCGACGCGGCGCCACTCGAGGGCGTTCCAGCCCTGCGCGCTCGCAACGACGTGGCCGTCGATGCGCAGGAAAGTGAACGCGGGGAGCGCGGTGACGCCGAGTTCGCGCACGAGCGCGCGGCTCGGGTCGGCGAACACGAGCGTCTCGTCGACGAGCGGACCCATGAACTCGCGGGCCTCGTCGGCTCTGGCGGTGACAATGAAGCTCGTGCGCACGCTCGATCCTGCGAAGACCGCGAGGATGCGTCGCGCGGTAGGAAGGATCCAGGCGCTCTCGTTCGTGAACGGGTCGAGCGACACGCTGAGCAAGTGGAACGTGGTCAACCACTCGTGGAGCGGACGTTCCTGACCGCGCAGAGGGTGCAGGACGATGTCGGGGGATGGCGTCGTTGTCACGCCCGAGACGGTATCAAGCCGCAAGTGCCGGAAGTAACGTGGCGCCGATGCACCCCATCGAGCGACTGCGATACGTGGCTCGCGCCGACGGAGCACCGGTGAGCGCACTCGTGCGCGAAACGGCCCACGCACTGGCCGAACTGTCCGGTGACCCCCACTCGCTCGTGCTCGCCGCGCGCCGTGTCGTCGAGCGGTACCCGACGACCGCGCCGTTGTGGTGGTTGTGTTCCGAGGTGCTCATCGCGCCGGACCCTGCGACGCGTGCCGTCGAACTCGCCCGCGAGGTCGCGCGTGACGCGACGGCGGATCATCTCGACGAGGCTCTGCCCGACGAAGCCGTCGTGCTCACCATCGGCTGGTCGGCATCGCTCGCCCGTGTCGTTGCGTCCCGCGGTGACCTCACGCTGCTCGTCGTCGACAGCCACGGTGACGGCGAGGCGCTCGTCGACCACGCGCACGACGCGAACACCGCTGCCGAGATCGTCCCCGTCGAGTACCTTGCCGGCGCGGCCGCAGCGAGCGACCTCGTCGTCGTCGATGCCCTGGCGTGCGGAGCGGGTGAGGTACTCGTTGCCGGTGGCGGCGCGGTCGTCGTCGCAACTGCGACCCGTCGCTCGTTGCCCGTCACCCTCGTTGCCGCGCGGGGAACCCGGCTTCCCGACCCGTTGTGGACGGCAATGGTCGCCGCGGTGCGCGGTATCGACGACTGGCGAGTCGGCATCGACGTCGTCGCGGCGCGCGAACTCGCGCGAGTCGTCGGCCCGCACGGCGCGAGCAGTGACACGGACGATGCGTTGCGCCCGGAGTGTGCGGCTGCGACCGAGCTGCTGCGGCGCAGCGTCATCTAGTCTCACTCGACATGTCCCCACGCTCCCGCGACCTGCCCCGCCGCTCCTGTCTGTCGATTCCCGGTTCATCGGAGAAGATGCTCGGCAAGGGACCGAACATCCCCGCCGACATGGTGTTCCTCGACCTCGAAGACGCCGTGGCGCCGAAGGAGAAAGAGGCGTCGCGCAGTCGGGTCGCCACCGCCATCCGCACCCTCGATTGGGGCGACAAGGTGCTGTGCGTGCGGGTGAACGACTGGAGCACGAAGTGGACCGCGTACGACATCATCGAGGTCGTCGGCAATGCCGGTGCGCGACTCGACGAGATCATGCTCCCGAAGGTCGAGTCGGCTGCACAGATCGTTGCCACCGACATGTTGCTGCGCCAGGTCGAGGTGGCGTCTGGATTGCCGGTCGGACACATCGGCATCGAGGCACAGATCGAAACCGCGCGCGGTCTCATCAACGTCGAGGAGATCTGCGCCGCGAGTCCGCGCCTCGAGACGATCATCTTCGGACCGGCCGACTTCGCCGCAAGCATGGAGATGCCCGTGCTCACCGGTGGTGTGCAGATTCCCGATTATCCCGGTGACCACTTTCACTACGTGTTCAACAAGATCCTCATGGCGGGTCGCGCCAACGGCCTGCAGGTCATCGACGGCCCGTACCTGTACATCCGCGACACCGACGGCTTCCGCGATTACTGCAAGCGCACGCGCACGCTGGGCTACGACGGCAAGTGGGCGTTGCATCCCGATCAGGTGACGGTGCTCAACGAAGTGTTCTCGCCGACGCAGGAACAGTTCGACCGCGCATGCGCGATCCTCGACGCCTACGCGCAGGCGACCGAGGGTGAGGGTAAGGGCGCCGTGATGTTCGGCGACGAGATGATCGACGAAGCGAGCCGCAAGATGGCGTTGAAGTTCATCTCGCGCGGCGAACGCGCGGGACTGTCGCGCTCACCGAAGACGGCCTGACGGCGTCGCATGCCCCGGCGGTTCGACGGCATCCTCTTCGACGCCGGCGGCAT
>JBIIDI010000123.1:0-4947 GCA_044238425.1 Ilumatobacteraceae bacterium | reverse complement strand
CGAGATCGTGCTTCAGTGCATGGCCGGCGAGACCCGACAACCAGTAGTTGGCATGGATGACGTGCGGCTCGGTGGCGACCACGTGGCGCCGCACCTCGGCGGTGAAGGCGTCGACGACCTGCGGCAGGTCGTCCTTTTCGACGTCGTAATCCCCCGCCTCGACGTGGACGAGGGTGTTGTTCGGCTCGCGCACGACGACCGACGGCAACCCCGGCTTCCATGCGCGCGTGTACGTCGTCACCTCGACTCCGAGACGGGCCAACGCCGAAGCGATCTCGCGCACGTAGACGTTCATGCCGCCGCCGTCGCCGACGCCGGGCTGGGCCAGCGGCGAGGTGTGCATCGAAAGAAGGGCTACGCGTTGCATCGTGCAACGAGCAACCTATCGGCGGGCGTCCGGTACGAATCCGCCGCAGCGGAAGGGTCACTCGTCGAGACGCTCGTCGACCGATGAATCGTGCGTCTTGTACCGGCGCACCAATTCCGCGGACAATGCATCGATCGTGGCGAACAACTCGCGGCGCCGACGGGACACCTCCGCCTCGAAGCTCGACAGCTCGTCGATGCACACGTTGAGTTCGTCGTCATCGAGGCCGTGCACCGATCCGAATCCGATGCGGTCGCACAGCGCCTCGAGTTGCACGACGAGCGGATCGTCGATGCTGGGCTCGGTGTCGCGCGGCGGACGTTGCGAACCTCCCGCACTCTCCGCGGCGAACACCCGCGTGATCTCGCCGGACACGTCGATGTCGCCGCCACGATTCTCCGCGCGTCGTGTCTTCTCGGCACGCGCGATGTCGAGTCGCCCCTGCACGATTCGCCGCACGTACGACACTGCGTCCTCGCGCCGCTGCAGATCGTTGCGCGCCGTGCGCAAGTCGGCGAGCGACAGTCCGGCGGGATCGCTCCCACCCGACACCGGTGGCAGGATTGCAACTTCGTCGAGCGCACCGACGACACGTTGATTCTCCGCGGGTTCACCGTTCACCCAGACGCGACTCGTCGACAGCACGTCCTCGAATGCGGGACCGCACCGCCCGATGACGTGCTCGAGAACTTCGGCAACCGTGGCACCGGGAACGTCGTCGCTGGCACGACCCGCGACGTCGCGTGCCTGGGCGAAATACAGCACGCGCGGCATGTCGCAACTGTACCCAAGGCACTACCCTGCGTCGGCGTGCACGCGGCGCCATCACCGACGATCACCCGCGTGCTCGTGCTCCGACACGGTGAGTCGGAGTGGAACGTTGCCGGTCGCTGGCAGGGACGCGCCGACGTCCCGCTCACCGAGCGTGGACACCGACAGGCACTGCTCGCCGCCGAGCGCCTCGATCCGGTTGATGCGATCGTCGCGAGCACGTTGCAGCGCGCGTCCCGAACCGCCGAGCTCATCGGCGCCGCACTCGGCGCAACGACACCGCTGCTCGACGCGCGCTTGGTCGAGACCGACGTCGGGCCGTGGGAAGGTTTGACGCGCGACGACATCGATGCGCAATGGCCCGGGTACCTCGATTCCATGCGCGTTCCCGACGGCTTCGAGCCCATGCATTCGGTTGTCGGTCGTGTGCACGACGCGTTCGTCGATCTCGCGCGCCGCCACCCCGGGGCGACGCTGCTCGTCATCAGCCACAGCGGCGTCATCCGCACGCTTCGCCGGCATCACGGCGTGCCCGACAAACGGCTGCACAACCTCGAAGGATGTTGGTTCGACGTATCCGAGTCGGGTGTCCACTCCGTCGGTTCGTTCGTGTCGCCGCTCGCGACGACGGGAGATACAACCGAGTCGCTGTAGAACAGTTGACTGATGCTCGGGTTGAGCATCACTTGACCTCACCGATGGACGCGTCATTCAATGGACACGTCATTCGATGGGCACGGCATCGACCGCAGTAGCGTCGTCGACCGTGCTGCGACGAACCATCGATGCGTCGTACTCGGAGATCGTGCGAGAAAGCGTCGGTCCGCTCATGGTGAGTCGGCTGGCATCGAACGCGACGTATCGATTCGCGCCGCCGTTCATCGCGATCATTGCCGCCGGAACGGCCGGATTCGACGTGTCGATTGCCGATGTGGGCATTGCCATTTCCATCTCCGAGCTCTCGGGCTTTCTTGCACCGGCGCTCGGTTGGCTGGTCGATCGCCTGTCCAGGCGCGCGTCGGTGGCCATCGGTCTGCTCGGCTGCATCCTCGGTGCATTCGTGGTCGCGGCAAGCCCGAACGTCGTCGTCTTTGCCGTGGGCCTCACGATGATCAATCTCCTCAAGTCGTTGTACGACCTCGGCACCGCTGCATGGATCGCCGATCACGTTCCCTACGAGAAACGCGGACGGATCGTCGGCATCACTGAAATGTCGTGGGCACTCGGGCTGCTCCTCGGCGTGTCGGCCATGGGAGTCGTCACCGCGCTGTCATCGTGGCGATGGGGATACGTTGCCGGGGGCGTTGCCGTGGCCGTCACCGGCGTCGTGCTCGATGCACGGCTGCGGCATGACGGCGTCGCGACCGTGCGTCGCGACCGGACTCGGGGCGGCACGTCGTCGCACGGCTCGAAGATGCGCGGTCGTTCGTGGTTCGTTCCACTGTCGATGTTCGGGCTGATGGGTGCGAGTCAGTGCATCTTCGTCACGTTCGGGGCGTGGCTGGCCGACGATTTCGGCATCGGCGCATTCGGTCTCGCAGCGACGGGTTTCGTCCTCGGCGCCGTCGAGTTGGTCTCCTCGGTGACGAGCGCCCGCAAGACCGACTCATGGGGCAAGGAACGCAGCGTTCTCGTCGGCGCCGCGGTGATGATTCCGACGGCACTCGCACTTGCGCTCACGGCCGACCGCATGTACGTCGGACTCGCGGCGATTGCGCTACTCATTCTCGGATTCGAATTCGCCGTCGTGAGCATGCTTCCGCTCGCCACGCACCTCGTACCGGAGGCGCCGGGCAAGGGTTTCGGTGCCGTCATCGGAGCAGGAACTTTCGGCCGTGGCGTGATGTCGCTCGTGGCCACTGCGGCGTACGCGACGAACGGCATCGCCGGTGCGGCGCTTGCGTCGATCGTGTGTGCGGCACTTGCCGGTGCATCGATCGTTGGCTTCGGACGCGGCGCAGCAAACGCGGCGAACTAGCCGCGGTAGCCGTGGGTGATCGGCAGGCGCCGATCCTTGCCGAACGCCTTCGTCGTCACGCGCACACCCGGGGGTAGCTGTCGCCGCTTGTACTCGCTCACGTCGACGAGCCGCACGACTCGCGCAACGAGTGAAGCGTCCGTACCCGACGCGACGATGTCGGCGGCGGTGAGATCCTCTTCGACGTACGCACGAAGTATCGGGTCGAGCACCTCGTACGGAGGAAGACTCTGGTCGTCACGTTGATCGGGACGCAACTCGGCCGACGGTGGCTTGCCGATCGTCGATGCGGGAATGATCTCCCGGCCGGCGCGCTCGTTGATGCGCCGGCACACCTCGTACACCTCGGTCTTGAAAACGTCCTTGATCACGGCGTATCCGCCGACCGAATCGCCGTACAAGGTGAAGTAACCCACCGCGAGTTCGCTCTTGTTCCCGGTCGTGAGCACCATCCACCCGAACTTGTTCGACAAGGCCATGAGCGTCGTTCCGCGCACGCGGCTCTGCAGGTTCTCCTCGGTGAGATCGTGTGCACGTCCGGCGAACGACGGCGACGTCATCTCGAGGTACGCCGCGAATGCCGGCTCGATGGGGATCGTGCGGAAGTCGATACCGAGGTTGTGAGCAAGCGCTGCCGCGTCGGCAAGTGAACCTTCGCTCGAGTACCGCGACGGCATCGCCACCCCGTGCACGTGAGCGGCACCGAGTGCTTCGACGGCGACCGCGGCGACGAGCGCCGAATCGATGCCGCCGGACAAACCGACGACGACGTCGGTGAAACCGTTCTTGCGCACGTAGTCGCGAGTTCCGAGGGCGAGTGCGCCGATCACCTGGTCGACTTCCGACGTGCGTTCGACGACCCGTGCCGGACGGCGCTCGGTTGCGCGCGACACCGCGCCCTCGACGTCGACGTCGACGATCTCGCAGCGCTCCTCGAACTGTTCGAGTCGGGCAACGACGGAACCGTCGGGCGCAACGACGACCGAACCACCGTCGAAGACGAGCTCGTCCTGTCCGCACACCTGGTTGACGTAGACGACGGGTATTCCCGTTTCGCGCGCACGCTCGACGACCGTCGTCTCGCGCAGCGACGCCTTGCGGCGATCGAACGGCGAGCCGTTGATGTTCAGCGCGATCCGCGCACCGGCATCGCGTTGGCGCGCAAGTGGACCGTCGCTCACCCACAGGTCTTCGCAGATGCTCACACCGACCTGAACACCGGCGATCGGCACGGTGAAAGCCGGCACGTTTCCCGGCACGAAGTAGCGCATCTCGTCGAACACCGAATAGTTCGGCAACATCACCTTGTGGTACACGGCCTCCACACGACCGTTGCGGCACACCGCAGCGGCATTGGCGAGGCGTGCGGGACGGGCACTCGACGGGGTCGTGTCGGCCCGGTCGGGCGAGGCGGCGTCGACGAACCCGACGATGGCGACGCAATCGACGGCGGCCAGTGCAACGTCGTCGAGGGTTCGGCGAACGTCGTCGATGAACCCCGACTTGAAGACGAGATCCTCGGGCGGGTAGCCGGTGAGTGCGAGTTCGGGAAAGACGACGACGTCGCAACCGGCACGCGTCGCCTCGGCGATCCAGTCCCCGATCTTGCGCGCATTTGCCGCGAGATCACCGACGTGCGGGTTCATCTGGGCGACACCGACACGCATCCATCCGGCATGTGTCGTGGCACCGGGCACGTCGTGAGGCTACCGAGCGGGTCGGACGGCGGATCTGTTCACACGCCGTTCACACTCGGATGACGGAACCGATACGCCGGGCGACCAACATGGACGGGTCACTCCATGAAAGGAACCCCTATGCCCTATCAGGC
>JBIIDI010000022.1:0-17254 GCA_044238425.1 Ilumatobacteraceae bacterium | reverse complement strand
TGCCCGTACCGATGATCTCGCCGCGCGCATCGTCATGCAACGCATCCTGCCGCCGGTGATGGCGATCATCCGCCGTCGCTACCGGGTGGAGAACCAGCCGCTCAACGACGTCGCCACGCTCGTTGTATCGCACGCGTGGGAAGTCATCCGCACGTACCCCTACGAACGCCGACCGCGCAAAGTGGCATCGAACCTCGTTCGCGACACCGAGTACCACGCCTTCGTGCGCCACCGTCGCCGTCCGCGCGCGCACGACACCACCGTGCCGCTCACCGAGCACCTCCACCCGGCCCAACCGACCACTACGCACCCGGCTGTCGAGCTCAACAACGTGTTGCGCGAGGCGCGTCACGAGGGTTTGTCGTCACGCAGTCACGATGTCATCAGCCAGCTTGCCCGCGACGCCTCCACCGCGGCACTCGCCACGCACCTCAATGTCTCGGCGCGCACCGCGCGCAGTTGGCGCCGCGACGCGCTCAACGAGCTGCGAGCACTGACGCAGTCTGCGGGCTGAGCTTCGTACGGCGCAGCCGCAGGCTGTTCGTCACCACGAACACGCTCGAGAACGCCATCGCCAAACCGGCCCACATCGGGTTCAACAACCCGAGCGCCGCCACGGGAATCGCGGCAGCGTTGTAGAAGAACGCCCAGAACACGTTCGCCGAAATCGTGCGCAACGTGGCGCGCGACAACAAGATCGCATCGGCTACCAGGCGCAGGTCGCCGCTCACGATCGTGAGGTCGCTCGCGTTCATCGCCACGTCGGTCCCCGTGCCCATTGCGATGCCCACGTTCGCCTGCGCCAACGCAGCAGCATCGTTCACGCCGTCGCCCACCATCGCCACCGCATAGCCGCGCTGTTGCAGGTCGGCAACCACGCGCACCTTTTCCTCGGGCAACACACCAGCGATCACGTGCTGGTCGTCGGTGTCGATGCCCACCTGTTCGGCCACCGACATCGCCGTGCGCAGGTTGTCACCGGTGAGCAGCATCGGGCGCAAACCCAGATCGCGCAACGACGCAATGGCGGCGGCCGAGTTCGGCTTGGGGCGATCCGCCACCACGCACACACCCTTCACCGCACCACCAACGGCCACGAGTACGGCGATGTATCCGTCGCTGCGCGCCGTCGTCATCGCCTCGGTCATCGCCGCAGGCACCAGCGACAACCGTCGGCGCATGAGCATTTCGTTGCCCACCGCCACCGTCACGCCGTCGACCACACCCGTCGTGCCCATGCCCGGCACGTTGGCAAAGTCGCTCACGTCGCTCAGGCGACCCAACTCCGACTTCGCCGCCGTCGCAATGGCCTTGGCGACGGGGTGTTCGCTCGCGTGCTCGAGCGCCCCGGCATAGCGCAACACGTCGCTGCGGGTCATTCCCTCCACGCTCACCACGTCGACGAGCTGCATCACACCGGTGGTCACCGTGCCGGTCTTGTCGAACACCACGGTGTCGATGCGCCGGGTTCCCTGCAACACATCCGCGCCCTTGATGACGATGCCCATCTGCGCGGCACGACCGCTGCCCACCATCAACGCCGTGGGTGTCGCCAAGCCCAGTGCGCACGGGCAGGCAATGATCAACACCGCCACTGCCGGCGGGAACGCATCGGCGGGCGTTCCGTCGACGATCCACCACGCCACGAAAGTGACGATTGCCAGGCCGATGACGCTCGGCACGAACACGCTGCTCACCCGGTCGGCCAACTTCTGCACGGGGGCTTTCGTCGCCTGGGCGTCGCGCACCAACTTCGCCATCTGGGCAAACGTCGACTCGGCGCCCACCCGTGTGGCGCGCACGATCAAACGACCGGTGAGATTCACCGTCGTTCCCGTCACGTTCGCCCCCACCGTCACGTCGACGGGCACGCTCTCACCGGTGAGCATCGACACGTCGATCGTCGACATGCCGTCCTGCACCACACCGTCGGCAGCGATGATCTCGCCCGGGCGCACCACGATCAAGTCCCCCACCGCGACCGCCGACGCATCGACGATCACCTCGTGGCCGTCGCGCAACACCGTGGCATGCCGGGCCCCGAGGGCGAGCAACGACCGCAACGCATCGCCGGCGCGGCGCTTGGCGCGCGCCTCGAAATACCGACCAGCGAGCAGAAACACCGTGACGGCCACCGCCACTTCGAAATACACGTGGTCGACGTCGCTCGCCGACATCGACATACCGGCGTGTTGCTCGAGCGCATTGCCCCACACCATCGCCCAGATCGACCACGCCGAGGCCGCAGTCACCCCTATTGATATGAGTGTGTCCATCGTTGTGGCCCGATGGCGGGCGTTCATCAGTGCGGCACGGTGAAACGGCCACGCTCCCCACGTCACCACCGGGGCCGACAACGCCAGCGCCCACCACTGCCACCCGGTGAACATCAGCGGCGAAATCATCGAAATCGCCATCACCGGCACACCCAACACCGCCGTCACGATCAACCGCAACCGCAGGGCACTCAACTTCTCGCTCGACTCGGCATCCAAATCTTCGGCCGACACGTCTTTCATCGGTCGAGCCGCATACCCGAGCTCGCTCACCCGGGCCACCACCCGGTTCACGTCCACCTGCGCCGGGTCAAAGTCGATGCGTGCCGACTCGGTCGCAAAGTTCACCGTGGCCCGCACGCCCTCGAGGTCGTTCAACCCCTTTTCGATCTTGGCCGCACACGCCCCGCACGTCATGCCCGACACCGACAAGTCGAGCTGTTCGAGGGTGCGCATGGACGTTGCCATCGTGGGTCGCCTGGGATTCGAACCCAGGACCTGCGGATTAAAAGTCCGTTGCTCTGCCAGCTGAGCTAGCGACCCGCGGGATACCGAGACATCGAAGTACTCCTCGAAAACTCGGCGGGAACCGCGTGATTAAGTGTACGTCAGCACACGACCACAAATCAGGGTGCGTTAACCGACCTGCAGATGATTCATTCCTGCAGCGAGGAGAATATGGAACGTCGGATCCAGCGATTCGAGAGGCGGAACAAAAACAACTATTCCATCACGGCCACGCGTTAGCAACACACGGTATACGTTTTTTCGGAGACGAAACGGGTCCTTAATGTTGTACTTAGATCGACTTGGTCTCGTTTGCCATGTTCGACCATCCCATTTGTAATCTTCTGCCCAAGCAATGATTGGGAAATCGAGTTCAAGCCCCTGGCATGCGAATTCAGTGACAACGTTGGTAAACGAGCAACCCGAATCAGGGTGCCCTAAGCCTTGGTTGTACCACGGTGCAATTTTCACTCGTTTCGTAGCGGGGAACGAGGAATCAATACCAAATGGCAATAGGGACTTATGTGACTTCGAAGATGCGAGGATCCCAAAGCGTGCAGAGGGGTCGTCAACATACCTCGCGACAACGTAATTCTTGGCTTGCTCAACGTCTCGGGTCACATATAAGGGAAACGCATGACTCCTTACATGCGCGGCAGCACCTGCTGCCCTAGCTATATCTCCGTCAAGGAGCGACCCAACCCATTGGTGCAAGTATTCGGCCTGTCGAGAGCGCAAACTTTTGGTGAGGTCAAGAGCATCATCGATTTCTACTTCGGCACCCGTGAAAGCTCCAGCAAGATTTCGAGCGCATGTCACTCTCCATTTTTCCGGACTCGTCTTGATTGCAGAGTCCCAAAGACCTATTCCCCCCTCTTCTCCCGCATTGATTTCCTGGCCTTCCCCAATGAGCCCAACTAAGACCGCCCATCGCTCGAGCCGCTCAGCAATAGAAATAAGGAGGTCTGGCTCGCTCTTCTCCACACCATGCTTCAACCGAACCATTTCGCTATCCCACATTCGTTGTGCCTCATCAAAGACAACGACATGTTCCGATGGAACCTTCTTTGTTAATCCATATTGTTTGACGTATTTATGCAAATCGCGCACAAAGACCTTGCTCTGAAGCGCGTCCTGGAGAACCTCTACAAGCGGTCCATTTCCTGACAGGAATGTAGAACGACGATCGTTCTTCGATGTGCTGTGAACCAAGGACAAGCCGGTGAGTGTCTTCCCGGATCCGGGCACACCCGACACAAGACCCAAGTGGCGTCCGCCACTTCGTTCGCCATTGTCCACAATCCGCTCTAGTGCCTCAATTGCTTCCGGGATTCCTGAAGCGAGTGCGCGCCGAATTACAGGGAGCGGTTCGTTCTGAAAGATCATTCGAGCTGCTTCCACTAGAAACGGGAGCGGTTCGTAAGGGCTGTCAATCCAGACCTGCAAATCCCGCGCTCCGGTTCCAGCTCTTTGGATGATCATTGCCGGCAACCCAGCAGAATCTGTGACACCAACATGCGAATTCGTCACCAAAGAGTCAGCCCGCGTACACACCAAGACTGGCTCGATGGCTGACTCGTGTGACTCCTTGTGATATTCGGCTAAGTCTCGTGCGTATGCATCAACCTGATCCAACGCAGACTCTTCAGCTCGTACGCTTTGCTTGAACTCCACCACGATGATGCTGTCGCCTGCGAGTATCACTAAATCTGGACGTCTGCCCCCCTCGAGCGGCAACTCGTACTCAAAGACGACGGACCACCTTGTGGCATCCGGTCGCGCAACACACACCTCTCGTAGAGACTTGGTGATGACTAAGTGCTCATCGCGCCATGCATCTACTTGCGATGCGGCCGGATTCTCCGCATGCAAACCCCTGTGATGGGAGCGTAGAGAGTCAAGCCAGACATGCTCAGGGGTACTGAGAAAGTCGTTAACACTTCCTGCCCATCCGTGAGTTGCTCGCACGGGCAGAGCTTAGAGCTGGGGCTATCGCAGGCAGTATCCCCGATGCGCCGAGGAATACACGTGGTAGATGAACGAAGACTCTTACCCGCATTAATCAGATTCTTGAGACCCACTCATGCCCACGTCCCTAGGGATCTGAGCGTCTACGGAAGAGTGCCCCGTGTCCGAGACCCTACGTCCAGTTAATCTCATTTTGTGCTCGCTTATGTCGCGACAAAAGAACAATTCCTCAATGATGCGCCGGTGATCGAAGACAAAGTCGAAGAAGCGGTAAGAAACAAGCTCGGGATTCGGGTAAGCCCTTCTGAGAAAACAGCATGGCGCAACTCACTCGGAAACGCTATGTCTCACTTTGCGCGCGATACAAGAATTCCTGACGATGCAGGCGTGGCAATCGAATATCGGCTCAACGGCCGTCGGTTTCGGATCGATTTCATGCTCTCAGGCAGGGATCCGAGAGGACGCGAATCTCTTGTCGTAATCGAACTAAAGCAATGGACTGATATTCGCGAATCGGACCTTCAGGACCACGTCCGAACCTTCGTGGGCGGGGGGATCCGTGATGAGCATCATCCCTCGTATCAAGCCTGGAGTTACTCCAGCCATATGAAGTCCTACAACGAGTACATCTACTCACATGAGGTACAGGTTGATTCCTGCGCCTATCTTCACAATTGCGATGACCCGAGCGTTGTGAAAGATGATGCTTATGACCAGTGGCTAGCCGAGTCACCGGTCTTTATCAAGGGCGAGCTTGATGGTCTCGTGGATTACGTAAGTACACGTGTGGCATCCGGTGATGGCACTTCTCTACTGTCCCGCATCGATAGCTCACCGATTCGCCCGTCGAAGCCGCTCGCAGAGGCCGTCGGCAACATGCTTCAGGGACACTCAGAGTTCGTTCTCATCGACGAGCAGAAAACCGTGCTTGAAAGCATTGTCGCAGCGGCTACCCGAGCGAGAGTTGATAAGAAGCAAGTTCTCATCATTCACGGTGGTCCAGGCACTGGTAAGTCTGTGATTGCACTGAATGCCCTATCGCGCCTCACCTCTTTACGCATGAACTCGCGCTACGTCACTCCGAATGCGGCCCCCCGTGCCGTTTTTGAAGACAAGCTTCAGAGAATTCTGAGTCGCCAAATGCTCGCGGGACTTTTTTCGGGTTCTGGTTCGTATACAGACTCGGAAGTTGATGCATTTGACATGCTCATTGTCGACGAGGCACATCGTCTTAAGGCCCACCACCAGTACTCGAAAGGTGGTGTCAATCAGATCAAGGAAATTATCAATGCTGCTCGAGCGAGTGTTTTCTTCATTGACGAGGCCCAGCAGGTCACGTGGAAAGACATTGGGGACATCGACTCAATCGAGGCCCTCGCAAACGAGGCAGGAGCTGAAGTGCATCATTTCACCCTTCACTCTCAGTTTCGATGCGGCGGGTCGGACGACTACCTCGTATGGCTCGATGACACATTGGGAATTCGGAGCGACAAGGCCAGCTATTTTTCCCCAGACCGTTACGACTTTCAAGTGTTTGACAGTCCATCTCAGCTTCATACTCTTATTCGGCAGAAAAATGCCTCTACGAACAAGTCGCGGATGGTTGCGGGCTATTGCTGGAACTGGGTGAGCAAGAAAGATCGAATGCAGCCCGATCTCGTATTTCCTGAATATCGCTACGAAGCGACCTGGAACCTTACGGAGCATGGCAGTAAGTGGATTATTGAGCCGGACTCAGTCTCGGAGGTGGGCTGCATTCACACATGCCAAGGATTAGAGCTCGACTATGTCGGTGTGATAATCGGGCCTGATCTGATTTTTCGCAACGGGAAGCTCCGGACTGACCCGTCGGCACGCGCCAAGACCGACAAGTCACTAGCTGGATTCAAGAAAGCCCTTGCCGAAGACCCGTCAGCGGCGACGAAGCGTGCAGACGCCATCATTCGCAACACTTATCGAACTCTGATGAGTAGGGGGATGAAGGGTTGCTACGTCTACTGCGCCGACCCTGAAACAGCGGCCTATTTCCGAGCGCAAATACCGCCAGTAGCCAACTAGGAAGTGAACTCGGTGTATTTCTTCGCGTTACCACGCGCCTGATCAGGTGGGTATTTTGTGGCATTCGCTGCGAGTTTCTGAGTAACTGCGTCATCAAGGTCAATTCCGGATTTGTCAGCCAGTCGAACCAGATAGATGAGGATGTCGGCCAGCTCCTCGCCCAGCTGTCGACGACCACCGTTATCAAGGAATTTTGCCACTTGCTCGTCACTCACCCATTGGAGTGCCTCAGCCAATTCGCCGACTTCGCCGACCAGAGCAAGCACGAGATTCCGAACTGAATGAAACTGCTCCCAATCGCGGTCAGCCGCGAATCTCTGTAACTCGGCCTGAAGCGCGAGAAAATCCATATGCAGAGCCTAGATCTACTTGCTGTTGTGTCGTTCCGAGATAACTGACACCCCTCAAGTACTTTGTTCGCAGATGCAGCGCCTTGGTGACCTCACAGTTCTCAGCCCGTCGGATCTTTCGAATCATCTGGCTTGCCGGCACCTGTCGTATCTCAACTACCGGGCGATGAACGGAGGGCCAAAGCCCCCAAAGAGCGACGATGCGCTGACGGAGATTCTGCAGAAGTACGGCGAGGCACACGAACAGCGGTATCTGCAGGCACTCACCGTGCACATGAAGTCGATCGGGCGTGCGGTCATCGACCTCGATGAGGCTCGGGCCAGCCACGGGCCGTATTCGCTCGAGGGCATCACAGCGCGGGCGACGTCGGTGGCTGAGGCGTTTCGCCTGGGCAACGATGCGCTGTACCAGCCGACGTTCTTTCGCGAAGACACCGATGTGGCGTGGATCGGTCGTGCCGATTTTCTCGTCGCCACCGAGACGGCGTCGAATCTCGGGGACTATTCCTTCGAGCCTTACGACACGAAGTTGGCACGCATCGCAAAGGTGAATGCATTGCTGCAGCTGTGTTCGTATGCCGAGCACATTGCCGATCTGCAGGGAACGCCCCCCGAGCACGTGCACATCGTGACGGGGTCGGCCACCGAGGGAACGGTGTCGGTGCGGTTGTCGGAGGTGTCGGCGTACTTCCGGCACGTGAAGGAAGCGTTTCAGCAGTCGCTGCTCAACGGCTTTGCCGATGCCACCGAGCCCACCCCGGTGGAGCACTGCTCGATTTGTGCGTGGGGTCGTGTGTGCGACAAAACGTGGCGCGATACCGACGATGTCACGTTCGTTGCCGGTGTGACGAATGCGCATCGCGAGGTGCTACGCGCATCGGGGGTAACGACTCTTCCCGAGTTGGCGGCTGCAACGACTCCTCCCGAGGAGATGAACCCCGAAACGTTCGCCCGCTTGGTCACCCAAGCCGGGTTGCAGATGAAGACGCGTGCTGCGCAGCGCAAAGACCCTGCTGCCCTGCCGGTGTACGAGTACGTGCGCCCGATCGTGGAATGGCGCGGGTTCAACCTGCTGCCCGAGCCGAGCCCCGGCGACATGTTCTACGACATCGAGGGTCACCCGTATCGGGGCGACGAAGGTCTCGAATACCTGCACGGGTTGACGTGGACGAACCCCGACGGCACCCTGCACTACGAGCCCATCTGGGCGCACGACCCCGACAGCGAGCGGGACGCCTTCGTGGCGGTGATCGACCATATATATAGACGCATCGCCATGCCCGGGTTCGAGAACCTGCGGGTGTATCACTTCGGGCATTACGAGCCGTCGGCGCTGCGGCGCTTGTCGACGCGGTATGCGGTGGAGGAAGCACGCCTCGATGCGTTGTTCCGTGAGGGACGCTTCGTGGATTTGTCGCGGGTGACGAGCCAGGGCCTGCGCATCGGTGTCGAGTCGTATTCGCTGAAGAAGCTCGAGGCGTTGTACGGGTTTCGCCGTGACGACCTCGTTGCCGAGGGCAGCTTGAGCATCGTGCAGTACGAGCAGTGGTTGAACAGCCGCGACACTCCCGAGCACGGCCCCGATGGTGACGTGGCGATTCTCGATGAACTCGCCAAGTACAACCGCAACGACTGCGAATCGACGGTGCAGCTGCGCACCTGGCTGGAAGAGCGCCGTGCTGATCTGCGCCCGATGCTCTCGCCGGCCGAGCTCGCCATTTTCACGCGCCGCGAGTTGCGCGACCCGAGCGAGAAGGTGAAATTTGGATCCGAATTGGTCACCGCGCTCAACGAACGACGCTTCGAGCCGGGCCTCGACCCCGACATTGCTGCATCCCTGGAACACCGCTGGCTGATGGCCGACCTGCTCGACTTCCACGCCCGCGAAGATGCCGTGACGTCGTTCGAGTACTTCCAGTCGATCAACAAGAGCGAGGGCGAGTTGATGGACGACCCGAATGCGATTGCCGGGTTGCAGTTCGTCAGCGAGTTGGAAACGTCGGTGCCCGGCGGGCGCCAAAAGACGTACAAGGCCAAGCGGGTGTACCGCTTTGATCCGAATCAGTTGACCAAGATCGATGCTTCGAGTGAGGTGAAGGCGACCAACTTCTACCGCCCGAAGCTGAGTGATTCCGACCCGGGTGGGCCGAACGTGACGCTCGAATCGCTCGATATCGATGCGGGTCTGGTGACGCTCACCGTGTACAACCGTGAGAACGATCTCCCCCATCCGACGGCGATCTTCGATCACAAGAACGTGAACAAGACGGGGTTCGTGAAAGCGCTCAACGAGCTCGGGGCCGAGGTGCTGCGCGACTCACGTACGCATCGCGCCAGCCACGACATTTTGCACCGCGTTCCGCCGCGGTTCGTGTCGCAATCGGTCGTTGCGGCAAATGCCGCCGGGGTGCATGACGATGAAGTGTTGGCGGGCCTCATTGGCGATCTCGATGCGTCGTATCTCGTCATTCAGGGTCCTCCCGGAACCGGAAAGACGTACTCGTCGGCACGGGCCATCTTGCGGCTCATTGCCGCCGGGCACTCGATCGGCATTGCTGCCAACACGCACAGCGCCGTTGAGCAGTTGTTGTTCGAGATGAACAAGTACGTCGACGAATTCGGGTTTTCGGCAGCGTCGCCGCTGCGCGTGGCCCAGCGATCGAAGAGTGCCGACGTTGCCTATGAACCCAGCGGGACGGCAATGACCGTGACATTTGCCAGCGACAACGACAAGGCCGCCGCGGCGGTGAAGCACCATCACGTGGTTGCCGGAACGAGCTTCTTGTTCACCAGTGAGGCGATGCGCGACAGCCTCGACATCTTGTTTATTGACGAAGCCGGACAGTTGTCGTTGGCCGACACCCTCGGGGCGTCGCTGTCGGCGCGCAACATCGTGCTCGTCGGCGACCCGCAGCAGTTGAAGCAGCCGACGAAGGCTGCGCACCCCGGTCAGTCGGGGTTGTCAGGGCTCGAATACATCAACCAAGATGCCGACGTCGTGCCGCCCGAATACGGCGTGTTGTTGAACAAGACGCGTCGCATGCACCCGGCGATTACCGAGTTCATTTCGGAGCAGGTGTACGAAAGCAAGCTCGGCTCCGACGACGCCTGTGCGCGCCAAAGCATCGGTGGCGACGACGCATTCAGCGGGTACGGATTGCGATGGCTACCTGTCGAGCACACCGGTCGCTCGACGTACTCCCCCGAGGAATGTGCAATCGTCGTCGACACGTATTTCCGCATGCTCGGGCGGCCGTTCACCAACTCCAAGGGCGAGACGGCACCGATGACATGCGAGGACATTTTCGTCATTGCCCCGTACAACCATCAGGTGCAGAAGCTGCGTCAGGGTTTGCTGGCGCATCCCGATGCGGCACGGCACGGTGTCACCGACGAGCTCGTGCGCCGCCGCGTCGGCACGGTCGACAAAGCCCAGGGTGACGAAGCCCCGGTGGTGATCATTTCGTATGCGAGCTCGAGTGCCGTTGACGTGCCGCGCGGCATGGAGTTTCACTACAGCAAGAACCGCTTCAACGTGGCGGTGTCGCGGGCCAAGGCGCTGGCGATCGTGGTGGCGAACCCGCGCTTGCTCGACGTTGCCTGCCAAACGATCGATCAGGTGAAACTGGCGAACATGCTCTGCCGCTACGCCGAGGTGGCCTCCCCCATCCCCGCGGCGTAGACGCCTGCTCCAGCAACCACTCCTACGATTTCGGGAGCTTCAGCAGCGTTCGTCCCCGACTGGTGAGTTCGTCGAGTGACGGGCCGAGGTTCTTGAAGGCAGCAGGGTCGAACTGCTGCGCTTCAACCTGCTTCTCCGCAAGCGAACGTCGTTCCAGAATCGACGAGCGGAACTCGCCCATCATTGGTGCCATTGACGGGAAGTACAACTCAAACAGATTCGTCGCATACCACGACTCGTGGGTGGCGTCGCCTGCGAGTTTCAGTCGTTCGGACGAATCCTCGTTCGGCGGATGCACGATCGAAACGTATGCCCACCCTTCCCAGCGACCCCACGCAATTTCAATCTTCTGACGAACGTCGACAAGTGCATCGAGCCGCTTGTCGTTGATCTGATTATTTCGTGCGATCTTCGCTGCGACGAACTGCGTTCCAAGGCCGCCCAGTGTGGAGAGCAAAGCCGCGGTGACACCGACAATGATCGACTGTGCAAGATCCGACATGGTGCCCCCGCAGCGCCGACCCTAGTCATATCCGGAGATCGGCGTCAGCGCCGATCAAATGCCCGTTTCAGATGTGCTGCGACTTTGCACCGGTACGTGTGAAGCGCCCGAGTGCTTCGCGCATCCCGCGCAACGACGGCCGTAGGTGTGCAGGGGCGAGACGCCAGCACACGGCAACGATGGCGATCTCGATGAGGTGAATCGGATCGGTCCACGGGCCGTTGTGCCCGGTTGCGGCGTCGTATACGGTCGCGGCAAGCGTGAGCGTGCAGAAGGTGACCGTCATGGCGGTGACGAATCGGGAGAACCGAAAACTCCGCGACGACACGACGGCGGCGACCCCGAAAGCCGCCTGCCACATCGCAAGGTGGCGGGCCTCGTGCAGTGCATCACCCAACGTGCTGCCGCGCACGAGATCGCTCACCGAGCCGGCGACGAGGGCAAGACCGAGTACGGCGAGAACGACTCGGCTCGAACGTCGCGTCATCACGTGATCGATACGACCAACCGCGCCATCGGCGGCCGGCGTACGACTTGCCGGCGAGACGAAGTCGTCAACCCGTGACAGCGCCGAACACGATGCACAGCCGGCGCGGTGAGCCGCCACGAGGTCGCGTTGCTCCTCGGGCAGCTCGCCATCGATGAGCGCCGACACCCGATCGGTCCAAGCACAGGCGTTCACGCTCAATTGCTCCGTGCCGAAGGTCGTGACAAACCGCCCATGCCCACCATGAGTGCAAGCACCAGCGTTCCGATGAGCACGATCGCCGGACCACTCGCGACGTTGCGGTGGAACGACACGAACAAACCGATGACGGCGTACAGAACGCCGAGCACCATCGACGCTACGGTGATCTGGCCGAACGACCGGAATGCCATCGACGCGGTCGCCGCGGGGATGATGAGCGTTGCAGCTACGAGCAGCACGCCGAGCACCTGGAGAGCCGTCACCACGATCATCGCCAAGAGCAGGCTGAAGACCATCTCCATTTGCTTCGCGCGGACGCCATGTGCGGCGGCAACGGCGTAGTTGTGCGTGGTTGCCAACAAAGCCTTGTAGTTGAAGAACAAGATCGCCGACGCGGCGATGAAGACGGCGATGACGAGCAGGATGTCTTCCGTCCCCACACCCAGGATGTTGCCGAACAGCAGGTTCGTGGAATTCAGGCGCCGGTCGCGCGACGACGAAATGACCGCAACACCGACGGCAAACAGGGACGAGGCGACGATGCCGATTGCCGCATCGACCGGCAAGCCCTGACTGCGCAGATAGAAGATGAGCGCTGCAGCCGCGGCAGCGGCGACGGCCGCACCGAGGTACATGTCAAGACCGAGCGTGACGCCGATCGCGACACCACCGAGAATGCTCTGCGACATTCCCTGCCCGATGTACGACATCTTGCGCACGAGAACGAACGGGCCGACCATGCCGGCGAGCGCGCCGATGAGAACGGCGACGACGAGCGCCCGGAAGAAGAAGTCGTACTGGAAAGGCTCGGTGAGATACGACATCGGTTACACCTTGTCCACCACGACGGGTCGGCCGTCGTGCATGAGTACGTCCATGTCGGCACCGAACGTTTCGCTCACCGTTTCGGCCGTGAGCACGGTCTGCGGGGTGCCATCGGCGATGATCGTGCGATTCAGGCACACGATACGCGGCAAGTGCGATGCCACCCAGTTGAGGTCGTGCGTGGTGAGCACCACGGTGAGGCCCTCTTTGGCGAGCTGTTCGAGCAACGACAGCACCGTGCGACGTGCGTCCATGTCGATGCCGCTCGTCGGCTCGTCCAACAACAGCAGTGTCGGTCGTGACATGAGGGCCCTGGCGATGAGGGCACGCTGGAATTGTCCGCCCGACAATTCGTTGAGACGGCGGTGTGCAAGGTCGTCGATCCCGAGTCGTTCGAGTACGCGATGTGCGCGGGATTTCTCGCGACGGTCGAACCAGGGACGGCGGTCGCTGAATGCCGCGGTGCCGAGTAACACCATGCCTTCGACGGTGAGGGGAAACTCACGCTCGCCGGATTCAACTTGGGGCACGTACCCGGCTGCGGGAAGGTTGCCGTCGTGTGCTCTGATCGATCCGTACGTCGGGGCGATCTCGCCGAGCAGGAGCCGCAACAACGTCGTCTTTCCGGCGCCCGACTTGCCGATGATGCCGAGGAGTTCTCCCTCGCCGATGGACAGGTTGATGTCGTGCAGTACTTCGGTGTTGCCGTAGGAATGGTAGACGTCGTCGATGCGAATCATGCGCCCGCTCCGAGCGGTACGAGGCCGTCGAGCAGAGTTGCGTCGCCGCCGAGAGCCGACGTGATGAGCCGCACGTTGCGGATCATCATTCCTTCGTAGGAGTGTTCGGCCGTTCCGGGAGTGCCCGGGAGCTCCTCGTCGGAAAGATCGGAGTGGTACTGCGCTCCCGTTTCCTGGGCGATTGCATTCAACACCTCGGACGGGAAGACCTCGCTGCCGAAGAACGCCGGTACAGCTTCGGCGCGAATCTGGTCGATCATGCGTCGAATTTCCTCGGCGGACGGTTCGGAAAACGACACCGGCTGGATTGCCCCGACGATCGGGATGCCGTATCGACGCCCGAAATACGACCAGCTGTCGTGGTACACGACGAGTTTGCGGTTCTGCGGCGGGATCGAGGCGATGGCCGCCCGGAACACGGAGTCCATCTGGCGCAGACGTGCAACGAAAGCGTCTTTGTTCGCCGTGTACGTCGCGGCGTTGGCGGGGTCGAGCTGACCGAGCGAAGCGGCAATCGTTTCGGCATACATCATCGCGTACATCGGATCGGTCCAGAAGTGCGCGTTGAACGAGTGGGCATGCCCGTGCGCTGCGATCTGTGCAGCGGAGTCGGTGGAAATCACCTCGGCACTCGGAATCGATGCCGACAAGCTCACTTCGGGTGTGTTCGCGGGGATGTTTGCGCGAACGAACCGGGTGACGGAATCATTCAGCCCCATGCCGTTTTCGATGTACATGTCCGCCGTCGATGCCTTGATCGCATCGGCGGGAATCGGTTCGTACGTATGTCCGTTCGCTCCGATCGGCACGAAGCTCTCCACCGTCAGCAACCCGCCGGCGATCACCTGCACGATTGCCGTGTTCGCGGGATCGGAGACGAGGACTCGCTTGCCCGACACGGCCGCTGCCGCCGCGGGTGTGGACACGGTGTCTTCCGATCCACTGCTTCCGCTACCGAAGCCCAACACCGAGAGGATGCCGACGACGATCGCCAACGACACTCCGAGGCGAAGGATGCCCGACATCGACGGATTCGGCGATGCCGATCGCAGCGACGGACGGGGGCTACGGGGCGCTGCGCTGCGCGGTTCTGCGGAGCGCGACACACCGGAGCGCGTGGCAGCAGTGCGGGACGATGTGACGCGAGTGGAGCTGGAACGCGGCGACGATGCTGACGACGGTGTTGATGAAGATGTTGATGACGATGCGCGGGAGGTTGGTGTTCGAGATGGTGAGGTGCGCGACGAACCGGTGCGGGGCTGACCGGATGACGAGAGCGGACGCGCCTGGGGACGGGACACGGAACGACGCCGGTCTCCGCGCGCGTCGCCCCCGGGGGTGAGATTGTCCATGTATAAGGAGACGGCACCGGGAGTCGGTTTGTTCCCGACAGTCGAAAAATGTCGACCCAGCTACGGGGTCGGTGCCGCACCTACGGCGGGGGCTTTGTAGGTTCGCGGGCCGTGGATGCGGTCACCGCGGCTCTCGTGTCGGCACAGGACGGCGACGAATCGGCCTTCGACCGGGTGGTTCGACTTACCTGCGACGACGTGCGGCGCTTTTGCACATGGCGCACGGGGGCATCAGCCGACCTCGACGACCTGGTGCAGGACACGTACGTGCAGGCGTTCCGTGGTGTACGGACGTTTCGTGCCGAATCAAGCGGGCGGACCTGGCTCATGACCATCGCCCGCAACGTGTGCAACGACCACATCCAGCGTGAGATTCGCCGGCGCGACGTCATTCGACTGGTCACGCCGCTCACCCACACCGGCGATGGCACCGACGCGATCGCGCTTGCCGAAGCCGTGTCGTCGTTGGCTTCGGAGTTCCGCGAAGCATTCGTCCTCGTACGCATCTGTGGCTACTCCTATGCGGAGGCGGCAGTCGTCATTGGTTGCCCCGTCGGTACCGTGCAAAGCCGCGTCGCACGCGCCCGCGAGCAACTGGTCGACTACGTGGCGAGTACGCAACTCACCGCAACAGCCTGAGTTCCCTCCTGCGCCGCTCGGGCGCCCTACTGGCACACAGATGGCTTGACAGATGCCCGGAGGTTCGTCTACCCATGCCATTTGATGACACAAAACGATTCGAAATTCTCGCCCGCCTCAGAGATGTGTTGGGCTCGCCGGTGGCGGAACACGTGATGGAGTACCTGTCGCCGATGGATTGGACAGACGTCGCTCGCCAGAGCGCCACTGACGAACGCTTCGCATCTTTGCGTGCGGAAATGAACGCCGGGTTCGCCGTGACGAACGGCCGGATCGATGTCCTACGCAGCGAAGTGGAAAAACTGGACGCTCGGATTGATGGCCTCGAGGAGAACTTCAACGTGCGTTTCGATGCTGTTCGCTCTGACATGGCGGTCCGCTTTGACGCATTGATGTCGAATAGCGATGTTCACTTTGCTGCGCTCATCGACAAGATCGAGTCGTCACATAGAACGACACGCTGGTACATCGGGGGGCTATTTGCGCTTGTTTGTACCCTCATCAGCGTTGTGCTCGTGCGCTAGAACTCTGCGTACTTTCGTCACCGCTGCACCATCACCGCACCTGGCCGAGTTCGCCGTACGGTGAAGCCATGACATGGCGCACTGCAGGCTCGGCTGCCGCGATCGTGCTCGTCGTTGTGTATGCCCTGGGGTCGGGGCTGTGGGTGCAGACCGGCGACGGCTGGTACCGCTCGCTCGTGCGACCACCATGGCAACCACCTGACGTCGTGTTCGGGCTCATCTGGCCGTACAACTTCGTCGTGCTCGGTGCCGTGGGTGTGGCGGTGATGTCGGGTAGCCCGTTGACCCGCGCGGTGTGGCTGGGGTGTTTGGCCGCGAGTGTCATCGGTGCCCTCACGTGGGCGCGGCTGTTTTACGTGTCGCACTCGTTGTGGGCGTCGGGGTTTGCATTGAGTGCAGCGGCGCTGTTCACCGTGCCGCTCGTCGTCATCGCATTTCGCCACAGCCTCGTGTCGGGTGTGGTGATGGTGCCGTACGTGTTGTGGCTGGGCATTGCCGCGTCACTCGCATTCGGCTACGCCGCCCGCAACTGACGGCTCTGCAGCCCGGGTATTGGGCGTCGTCCCGGTGATGGGGCTTACGCGGATATTGCCGCCCTATGGCCCTACTGGCACACAGATCGCTTGACACACGCCCGGAGGTTCGTCTACCTATGCCGTCTGATGATGCAAAACGACTCGAGATTCTCGCCCGCCTCAGGGAGGTACTGGGCAACCCGGTGGCGGATCACGTAATGGAATACCTGCCGCCAATGGATTGGGCCGATGTTGCTCGGCTCAGTGACATCGACGAACGCCTTACATCTTTACGTGCGGAGATGAACGCAGGGTTCGCCGTGACGAACGGGCGCATCGACATCCTTCGTGCCGAGGTGGGCGCCATGGAATCTCGGATCGATGCTCGTTTCGATGCCCTCGAAGGCCGCAGCGACGGGCGCTTCGAGTCAATCGACGGACGCTTCGATGCACTCGAGGGCCGGATCGACGGGCGCTTCGAGTCAATCGACGGACGCTTCGATGCACTCGAGGGCCGGATCGACGGTCGCTTCGAGTCAATCGACGGTCGCTTCGAGGCAATCGACGGTCGCTTCGAGGCAATCGACGGTCGCTTCGAGGCAATCGACGGTCGCTTCGAGGCAATCGA
>JBIIDI010000021.1:0-17495 GCA_044238425.1 Ilumatobacteraceae bacterium | reverse complement strand
GGGCCGCGCCGAAGAGGCGGTGCTCGTTGCCGACGTCGACGTCGTAGCGAATCGCGAACTGCGTCTCTCGTGGGGTGTGTTTCGTGACCGCCGTCCGGATCTGTACGGACCGCTCATGCACCTCGGCGGTTCGGAATCGTGACAATGCCGGCGGAGTTCGCCCCGCACGAGCGAACCGTCATGTGCTGGCCGACGCGACGGTCGATTTACGGACCACGATTCGACGAAGCGAAGCGTGCCCACGCGACCGTTGCGCGCACCATTTCGGGATTCGAGCCGGTGACGATGATCGCCAACGAGTCCGACATCGACGACGCCGCGGCACTCTGCGGTCCGACCGTGGACGTCGTTGCGTTGCCGATCGACGACTCGTGGTTCCGCGACACAGGCCCGATCTACGTCGTCGACGACGCTGTCCGCACGGGTACGCAGTGGCGTTTCAACGGTTGGGGCAACAAGTTCGTCCCCCACGACGCAGATGCGCAACTGGCGCGTCGTTGGCTGGAGTTGCGCAACGAGCCGATCCGCAGCATCGACATGGTTCTCGAAGGCGGGTCGATCAACGTCGACGGTGCCGGTGCGCTAGTCACCACCGAGCAGTGCCTGTTGCACCCCAACCGGAATCCGACGATGTCGCGCGACGATATTGCCCAACGTCTGCACACGGAACTCGGTTGCGCGTCGATCGTATGGCTGCCGTTCGGGCTCGCGCTCGACGACGACACCGACGGCCACGTCGACAACGTTGCGGCGTTCGTCGCGCCGAACACGATCGTCATGCAGGGGTGCGACGATCCGCGCGAGGCCGATTTCGAGCGGTGTGCGGCGAACATCGCCGCCGCCCGAGGCGCCGGTCTCGTGGTGCACGAGATCCCCGTACTGCCGTTCGTCGAGATCGACGGTCAGCGCGTGTGCGTGCCGTATCTCAACTTCTACTTCGTCAACGGTGGTGTAATCGTCCCGACGAGCGGGCATCCTGCCGATGCCGACATGCTCGCACTCATCGCGGAATCCGTCGGTGATCGCGACGTCGTCGGCCTCGACGTGGGCACGGTCCTCGCCCTCGGCGGGGGAGGGATCCACTGCATCACTCAGCAGGTGCCGGCGCTGCCCTCTCTGGCCAACTGAGACGGTGCTGTCAGCTCAGTACCGAGTCGACGACGTACTTTCCGATGGCGAGTGAAGCCGTCGCTGCCGGAGATGGGGCGTTGCACACGTGCACAACGCGACCGGATCCGCGCAGCGCAAAGTCGTCGAGCAGACTTCCGTCGCGGTGACATGCTTGTGCGCGCACGCCCGCTGGTGCACTGACGAGGTGGCTGGAGCGAACGTCGGGTACGAGACGCTGCAAAGCCCGCACGAATGCCGCCTTGGAGACAGATCGGTACATCTCGCCGATCCCGGTCCTCCAGTACTTGCCGGCAACGCGGCGAAAACCTGGCCAAGCGATCGTTTCGGCGAGATCGCGGGCATTCATCGTCGTCTTCGTGTATCCCTCGCGAGCGAGAGCGAGTACCGCGTTCGGTCCGCACTCGACGCCGCCGGTGATCATTCGCGTGAAATGCACACCAAGAAACGGAAATGCGGGATCGGGAACCGGGTAGATGAGGTTCTTGACAAGACCCTCGGCTTGCGGGGTGAGCTCGAAGTATTCCCCACGGAACGGGACGATGCGTACGTCAAGATTTTCTTCCGTGGTACGCGCAACCCGGTCGGAATGCAGGCCGGCACACGTGATGACGTGATCCGATTCCCACTCCCCAGACGTCGTTGACACGAGAGCGGCCCCGGGCCGCAAGGAGATATCACGTAGCGTCGTGTCGAGGCGGATGACAACACCCAGCTCCTGTGCTTCCACTGCCATCGCCTCTGCGACATCGGTGTAGTCGACGATTCCGGTCTGCGGCACGAAGAGGCCGTCGATGCCGGCACAGTGGGGCTCGACGACACGGATGTCGGATGCCGTCAGACGGCGCACGCCATCCAGCCCGTTCGCCGATGCGCGGCGTGCGAGCTCGTCGAGCTGTGACCGTTCCTGCTCGTTCGTGGCGACGACGACCTTACCGCACACCTCGTGTGCAATTTCGCGGCGACGACAGAAGTCGAGCAGCGCCGAGTAGCCCTCGATGCACAAGCGTGCCTTCAACGAGCCGGGCTTGTAGTACAGACCCGAGTGAATCACACCGCTGTTGTGTCCCGTTTGGTGAGCGGCAAGACGCGCTTCCTTTTCGACAACGACGACTTTGCTGCCCGGATTGCGCCGCGCGGTATGCAGCGCCGTGGACAAACCCACGATTCCACCACCGACAATCGTGACGTTCACGCGACTCATGCGGCACTCACGTTAGACCGAGGGTGAATCGGGGGGAACCTCGGGGAGCGTCCAATCGATCGTCGGCAGACCGTCGGCGGCGAGGAACGCATTCACCTTCGAAAACGGTCGCGAACCGAAGAAGCCGTTGTGTGCCGACAGCGGTGACGGGTGTGCGGACTCGACGACATGATGACGCGAAGCGTCGATGAGTGCCTTCTTGCGCCGCGCGAACGCTCCCCAGAGGACGAACACGACCGGTGACGGCTTGTCGTTGACGACACGGAGGACGGCATCGGTGAAGGTCTCCCATCCCTTTCCCTGATGCGATCCCGCTGCGCCGGCACGCACGGTGAGCGTTACGTTGAGGAGCAGCACACCTCGTCGCGCCCACGCTTCGAGGCAGCCGTGTCGCGGTGGGGCGATGCCGAGATCGTCACGCAACTCCTTGAACACGTTGACGAGGGAAGGCGGTGCGGGAACTCCGTGCGGTACCGAGAAGCACAGTCCGTGCGCCTGGCGCGGACCGTGGTACGGATCCTGGCCGAGAATGACGACCCGAACGTCGGCAAACGACGTGAGGTGCAGCGCCGCAAACACGCGATCCGCCGCGGGATACACGGGGCCACGTGCGCGCTCGTCGCGCACGAAGTCCTGCAGCTCCCGCCAGTACGGCTTGTCGAACTCGCCGCGCAGCAGCGGGTTCCAGTCCGTCGTCGTGGTCGTCACACCCGTCAGGACACCCAATCAATGAGGTCAACTGCCACGCGCGTCATCGGTTGCTGGACGTCGATGCGATCGCCGACGTACGGAGTCGGCTGACCCGCCGGCACGAACAGCATCGACACGTGCATGTGCGGAGGTTCGACGAGGGCGAGCCTCGTGCGTTCGAAATGGAACGGGCTGCGACCGTCGGGAAGCACCGTGACACCGTGCGCCGTTCCCGCACCGACGACGAGGAGATGACCGTCTTCGTCGATTGACGACCCGCGATAACCGAGTGTGGTGCCGCGTACGTACTCACGGCGCTCGAGCACGTCGCACTGCAGCTGCAGCATCGACTTGTCGCCGAGCCACAGCGCGGTGCCAAGCCGCGCAACGACGCCATGGCGGGGCAGCGCGGAGCGCACCGTCCCGAGACCGTCGACGACGTGGCTGAGATGAAGCGGAAGACCGGGGTCGAGGTGCGATGCAAGCGAGATCGCCTCGCGCGTGCGGTCGTCGTCGGTGCCGGCGAGAGTCGGATGGATCGACCATGCGACGGGTTCACAACCGCGTGTGCGCGCATACGACGCAAGTTCACTCGCATCGGCCGGGGCAACACCGAAACGCTGCATCGTCGATGCGACCTTGACGACGACCCGGGGAGTCGCACCGTGACGCACGAGTTGATCGACGTGGGCGCGGCATCCGACCGTGAAAATCGTCGAGTGCGGCAACGCGTCGGGCAGTGCGTCGCCGACGGGAGTGAGAACGAGCGGCGTCGTACCGGCAGGGACGTCGTCGACCTCGAAAACGCTGCCCACCGCGACCGTCCCCGACATGCGCGCAGCGTGTGCCATGAGCACGGGGCGACCGAAGCCGTACCCGTTGCCCTTGACGACGGGAAGGAGATCCCCGGCGCGGGAGGAGACCCGAGCAACGTGCTCGTGCCATGCGGTGCGATGCACGACGAGTCGCAGCGTCATGAGTTCCTCGCGCGCTTCACGCGGTGCAGCGCCCAGCGAACGAGTTCGATGAGTGCCGTCACCGAAATCGCCGTCGTGAAAGCGATGAGAAACGCGAGCGTGTGGTTGTCCTCGAACGACTTTCCGCCGATGAAACCGAGCAACGCCGCGTAATTGGCCCAGATGACGACTGCGGCAACGTCCCAACCGACGAACCACGCCCGCGGCTGGCGCGTGACGCCGCACGACAGCGTGAGAGCGGTTCGACCGCCGGGGATGAACCGCGCCGTGATGAGCAGAAGCCCACCTCGCTCGTGGATCTGCTCGACGATCGACGCCATTCGTTTCGCACCCCGCTCGCTGCGTGTCTGCCAACGCATGACTTTGTCGCTTGCTTCGCGCCCGAGCATGTAGCTGAGGTTGTCGCCGACGAACGCACCGACGGCCCCACAGACAATGACGAGAACGATGGACAGGGACCCGGTACCCGCGGCGACCCCGCCGACGATGACGAGCGTTTCACTCGGAACGATGGGAATGAGCGAATCGAGAACCGCAATGGTGAAGATGATCGCGTAGAAC
Organism: Ilumatobacteraceae bacterium; assembly: GCA_044238425.1. GTDB lineage: Bacteria > Actinomycetota > Acidimicrobiia > Acidimicrobiales > Ilumatobacteraceae > F1-60-MAGs027. Next base: position 12,935 of record JBIIDI010000021.1, on the reverse strand, counting down.
CACGGCGAGGACGAGAAATCCTTCAACCATCCCATCACCCCGTCGACGACGTCGAGCATCGGGGCCCGTTACAACGACGGTTCGCTTCGTGACCGCAGTCGACGAATGTTGGGGAGATGTTTGACAACGATGAACGCGGCGAGAAGAACGACGACGGCAACTTCCCACCACTCCGCGCCCGTCAACTTCATGCCGATCGGAGTCATTGCGGTGATGACGAGCGAGGCAACGGATGCTTTGCGCGTGAGACGACTCACGATGAACCACGTCATCAGGCAGACGAGGCTGGCGAGCGGGAAAAGGACGAACAGTCCGCCACCCCCCGACGCGACACCTTTGCCACCTTTGAAACCTCGGGTGACGGGGAACGTGTGCCCGACGACGGCGGCGATGAGAGCCGCATACGACAGGATGCCGCGCTGCTCACCGGTCACCGCCCACGCGATGCCGATGGCGATTGCCGCCTTCGCCATGTCCATGGCGAACACGGTGAGCCCGGCCTTCCAGCCGAGTGAGCGAATGACGTTCGATGCACCGGGGTTACCCGAACCGACCTTCGAAATGTCGGTACCGAAGCGTCGCGCGATGAGATTGGCACTCGGAAACGTACCGAGGAAGTAGGCGACGACGACCGCAGCAACGGCGAGCAAGACATCCATGCGGATCAGCAGTCAGTGTAGTTGTCGCGGCGATTCCTGCCGCGCCGCGTCGATCAACGGCAGGTGGGATCGTCCGGCGGAACGATGCCGATCTGCTTCTGTGCAGGCGGCGGAGTCGTGGAGTCGTCGGCCGTGACGAGGCGTGCAATCGTCGAGCCGAGACGCCGAACGAGTGCGTTGGGCAACGCGACGGCACCGCCCGGATTCACGGTGTCGTCGCTCGGAGCACCGCGGAACACGTCGAGAATCGCGCGCATCGAATCGGTGTCGGTGACGGGCAGGAGCACCGCCTGATCGCCGATGCGGCGCGGGATCCACTCGATGGTGTAACTCGCCGACGTTGCCGCGTTGACGTTGCGCATCGCATTGGCGAGTGCGAGAAGGTCTCGTGGCGTCAGTTGATCGTCGGTGATGACGTTGTCGAGTGCCGCGTTGAGCAGTTGGGTGGCAACGGCCGGATTCGAGCGCCCACGGTCGAGTGCGCGTTGCATCGAACGGCGCAGGAAGTCCTGCTGTCGGCCGATGCGACCGATGTCGCCTGTGGGATCGGCAAGCCACTCCTGGCGCGTCGCATCGAAGTAGCGGTAGCCCGAGCGCGAGCGCACGTACGCAAGGGCCTGCGAACCGTCGAGCGTGTGACAGCCGGGCGACGGTACGCGGAAACCCGTCTTTTCGTCGCGCGTCGCGTACTCGAACGGAACCTGCACGCCGCCGACCGCGTCGACGATTTGCTTGAACGCACAGAAGTTGACGTTGACGTAGTGGTCGACGCGGATACCGAAGTTCTCGTCGATCGTGCGCACGAGGCGCTCGGGATCGTCGGCGCGGAACGCCGAGTTGATCCGGCTCTGTCGGTTCGTTCCCGCGATGTTCACCCACAAGTCGCGCGGGAAGGAGAGAATCGCCACGTTCGTCGTTGCCGGATCGACGCGCAGGATCATGATCGTGTCGCTGCGTTCACCGAGCAACGTGCGATCTCCGATACCGCCGGACGTCACGTCGTTTCCGTTGACGCATGCTCCGCCGTCGGAACCGGTGAGGAGGAAGTTGCGCGGCGACGTGTCGGTGAGCGCGGGCATCTCCTGCCCGACGGTGCCTTCCGTGCGACCGGAAAGGTCGACGACGAGTCGGCTCGACACCTTGCCGTTCGCGTACAGGACGAGAGAACCGGTGAGTACGAGGGCGGCGGCGACGACGAGGTTGACGACGAGTACGGCGACGTGGCGCCGCGGACGTCCCGTCACTCGCGGCGCCGGGAACGTGCCGTCAACCACCGGTTCAGCCTGCGGGGGCGAGTACGACGTCGACCGAAACCGTGTCACCAACCGCGACTATGAGCTCACCGATGGTGCCGGTCTTCACAAGATCGTCGCGGCACGCGTTCACCGCGTCGACGAGCGAGCTCGGTCCGGTCACCGCGACGCTCGTAACGGCGGCGCGCTGCGACACCTTCGCCTCGGTTTTCGTGCGCCGTACGCGGGCGAGGACGTCGCACACCCCGGCGAGGAGAGCCTCGTGATCGCCGACTTTGGCGACGTCACCAAAGTCGGCACGTGCCGGCCATGCGGCGCGGTGGATCGACGCGGAATTCCACCATGACCACACTTCGTCGGTGCAGAACGGCAGGTGCGGGGCGAACAGTCTCTGCACCACCGACAGAGCGCGCCGCAACGAAGCGCGGGCAGAGGGCGAGTCGGTTCCGTCACCGTACGCACGGGACTTCACGAGCTCGACGTAGTCGTCGCAGAACCACCAGAAGAACGACTCGGTGCGCTCGAGGGCGCGGGCGTAGTCGAACACCTCGAATGCGCCGGTTGCATCGTCGACGACGTCGGCGAGTCGCGCGAGCATGGCCCGGTCGAGCGGATGCGTCGGCGCACCGCCGTCGGCGGGAAACGCGAGCACGAACTTCGACACGTTGAGCAACTTCGTCGCCAGCTTGCGCCCGACGGCCATCTGGTCCTCGCTGAAGGCGGTATCGACGCCGGGTCGGGCGTTGGCCGCCCAGTAGCGCACCGCATCGCTGCCGTACTTCTCGAAGAGGTCGATCGGAGTGACGACGTTTCCCTTCGACTTCGACATCTTCTTGCGATCCGGGTCGAGGATCCATCCCGACAGTGCGGCGTGGCGCCACGGTGCGACGCCGTGTTCGAAGTGCGACCGCACCATCGTCGAGAACAGCCACGTGCGGATGATGTCGTGGCCCTGCGGTCGCACGTCCATGGGAAACACGCGGGCGAAGAGATCGTCGTTGGTTCCCCATTGCCCCGCGATCTGCGGGGTGAGCGACGACGTCGCCCACGTGTCCATGACGTCGGGTTCGCCGATGAAGCCACCGGGTCGTCCACGTTGCGAGGCGTCGTACCCTGCGGGCACGTCGGTGCTCGGGTCGATCGGGAGTTGGGCCTCCTCGGGTACGAGCGGTGAGTCATAGTCGACGTTGCCGTGTTCGTCGAGGCGGTACCACAGCGGCAGCGGTACGCCGAAGTAGCGCTGCCGCGAGACGAGCCAGTCGCCGTTGAGACCCTCGACCCAGTTCGTGTAGCGGTGGCGCATGTGGTCGGGATGCCACTGCAGTTCACCGCCCCGCGCAACGAGTGCGTCGCGCAGCGGTGCATCGCGACCGCCGTTGCGGATGTACCACTGACGACTGGTGACGATTTCGAGCGGTCGATCGCCCTTTTCGTAGAACTTCACCGGGTGCGTGATCGCTCGCGGCTCGCCGAGCAGTTCTCCCGAGGCACGCAGCGCTTCGACGATCGCCGTTTGCGCCTGTTTCACCGATTTGCCGGCGAGCATCGAATAGTTCGCGCGTCCCGACTCGGAGGTGATGTCGGTCGGCGGCTCGGCGATGATCCGTCCGTCGCGACCGATGATCGCCCGCGTCGGAAGGTTGAGCTCACGCCACCAGATGACGTCGGTGAGATCGCCGAACGTGCAGATCATCGCGATGCCCGAACCCTTGTCTGGCTGGGCGAGGGGATGCGGATGCACGGTGACCTCGACGTCGAACAACGGCGTGCGCACCGTGCGACCGAACCACTTCGCGTAACGCGAGTCATCGGGGTGGGCGACGAGTCCGACACATGCGGGAATGAGCTCGGGGCGCGTCGTCTCGATGACGACGTCGTCGCCGTCGCCGTGGAACGCAACGCGGTGGTACGCGCCCGGCCGTTCGCGATCCTCGAGTTCGGCCTGGGCGACCGCGGTGCCGAAGTCGACGTCCCACAACGTGGGTGCCTCCTGCGCATACGCCTCGCCGCGTTTCAGATTGGCAAGAAAGGCACGTTGCGACACGCGACGTGCATCCTTCGAAATCGTCGAGTACAGGAGCGACCAGTCGACGGACAATCCGAGGCGACGGAACAGATCCTCGAACACCTTTTCGTCCTGCGCGGTGAGTTCGTCGCACAGTTCGATGAAGTTGGGACGGGACACGGGAACGGCGCGGTGGTCCTTCGGTGCATCGCCACGGTGCGGCGGCGTGAAGCCCGGAACGTACGGCAGGCTCGGATCGCACGACACTCCGTAGTAGTTCTGCACGCGACGCTCGGTGGGCAGGCCGTTGTCGTCCCACCCCATCGGATAGAAGACGTTGCGTCCGCGCATGCGCTGGAAGCGGGCGACCGTGTCGGTGTGCGTGTACGAAAAGACGTGCCCCATGTGCAGCGAACCGCTGACCGTGGGAGGGGGTGTATCGACGGCAAACACGCTGTCGCGCGACGCGGAGCGGTCGAAGCGGTAGATCGCGTTGCGCTCCCATTGACGCGTGTAGCGAGCCTCGATGCCGTCGAGCGTCGGCTTGTCGGGAACCCGGGTTGAACTCGCGAGATCGGCGGTCGAGTCGTCGCGAGACATGCCCTACAAAGTTACTGCTCGACCCCGACCCGTAGGCTTTGGGACGTGCTGCGGCTGTACGACACGCTCTCGCGCGAGGTGCGCGAGTTGCACATGCGCAGGCCCGGACATCTCGACGTTTACCTGTGCGGCCCGACGGTGTACGGGCCGCCGCATCTCGGTCACGGGCGTGCCACCATCGTGTACGACATCCTGCGCCGCTACCTCGAATGGACGGGGGTGTCGGTGCGGCTCGTGTCGAACATCACCGACATCGACGACAAGATCATCGACCGTGCCGCGCGCGAAAGTCGACCGTGGCAGGACATCACGCACAAGTGCGAGTCGGTGTGGTTCGACGCCATGGGGCGCCTCGGCGTCGCCCGGCCGACCGACGTGCCGCACGCCACCGAGTACGTCGATCAGATGATCGACATGATCGGTGAACTCGAGCGGCGTGACTGCGCGTACGTCACTTCGGACGGTGTGTACCTCGACGTGACGAAGGTGCCCGACTACGGCGCACTTGCCCACCAGTCGCTCGACGAGATGATCGCCGGTGGCGGTGACCGTGCGGTTCTCGGCGCCGACGAAAAGCGTTCGCCGGCGGACTTCGCATTGTGGAAGTTCTCCAAGCCCGGTGAGCCGTCGTGGCCCGCGCCGTGGGGAGCGGGTCGACCCGGCTGGCACAGCGAGTGCGTCGTCATGTCGCTCGAGCTGCTCGGCGACGGCTTCGATCTGCACTGCGGTGGTGCCGATCTCCGCTTCCCGCACCACGAGAACGAACGTGCGCAAGCCGTCGCGCTCGGTCGCGAGTTTGCACGCCACTGGATGCACAACGGATTCGTCGTCGACGCCGACGGTGAGAAGATGTCGAAGAGCCTGGGCAACGTCGCGAATCTGCTCGATCTGCTCGATCACTACGACCCGCGCGCCTACCGAATGCTGCTCCTGCAGACGCATTACCGCTCACCCGTCAAAGTCGGTCAGGACAACATCGATGCATCGGTGAACGCCCTGGCCGGCCTCGATGCGTTCGCCGCGCGCAGTGCGTCGCTCGCCGGTGAGCCCGACGCCGACGTCGTCGCCCGCTTCCGCAGTCTCATGGACGACGATCTCGATACGCCGAACGCAATGGCGCACATCTTCGACACGGTGCGACGGGCGAACACTGCGATCGACACGGCGCACACGAACGCCGGGGCGCTCGTTGCCGCGGTACACGAGATGTGCGGTGCACTCGGTCTCAGACTTGCCGCAGCGGGCGCCGTTGACGATGACGCTGCGGCGAAGGCCCGTGCGCTTGACGCCGCCCGGGCGGCGAAAAACTTCGCCCGTGCCGACGCCCTGCGCAACGAATTGCAGGCGGCGGGATGGACCGTGGAAACGGGCAAGGGCGGTACGACTCTGCGTCGGAGCTGAGCTTTTCGTGCGTTGCGCACCACCCGCTAACTTGACGCCGTGGCCGACTTCAACCTTTCGCTCAACGACGAACAGCAGCAACTCAAAGATTGGGTGCACGACTTCGCTGCCGACGTCATTCGCCCCAATGCCCACGAGTGGGACGAACGCGAGGAGTTCCCGTGGCCGATCGTGAAGGAAGCGGCGAAGATCGGTTTGTACGGCCTCGATTTCACGATGAACGCCATGGGCGACGCAACCGGTCTCACCTTGCCCGTCGCCATCGAGGAAATGTTCTGGGGTGACGCCGGAATCGGTTTGGCGATCATGGGATCGGGTCTCGCCGCCGCGGGCATCGCCGGCAACGGCACACCCGAGCAGATCTTCGAGTGGGTACCGCAGTGTTACGGAACCGCCGACGACGTGAAGCTCGGCGCCTTTTGCGTGAGTGAACCCGATGCAGGCTCCGACGTGTCGTCGTTGCGCACGCGAGCCGTGTACGACCAAGCGACCGATGAGTGGGTGCTCAACGGCACGAAGGCGTGGATCACCAACGGCGGCATCGCCGACGTGCACGTCGTCGTTGCTGCGGTCGATCCCGAACTCAAGGGTCGCGGTCAGGCCTCGTTCGTGATTCCCCCCGGAACGAAGGGGCTGTCGCAGGGTCAGAAGTACAAGAAGCACGGCATCCGAGCCAGCCACACCGCCGAGGTCGTGCTCGATGACGTGCGCATTCCCGGGCGGTGCCTGTTGGGCGGCAAGGAGAAGCTCGACGCGAAGCTGGCCCGTGCCCGCGAGAAGGGCAAGTCGGGTGAGGCGCAGCCGGCAATGAAGACCTTCGAAGCGACGCGTCCCGCCGTCGGTGCGCAGGCGCTCGGCATCGCCCGCGCGGCGTACGAGTACGCACTCGACTACGCCAAGGAACGAAAGGCGTTCGGCAAGCCGATCATCATGCACCAGGCGATCGCATTCAAGCTGGCAAACATGGTGACGCAGATCGATGCGTCCCGCATGCTCATCTGGCGCGCGGCGTGGCTGGCGCGCAATGGCGGGTACGTGAACGCCGAGGGATCCATGAGCAAGTACTACGCCAGCGAAATGGCGGTGAAGGTGACGGAGGAAGCGATTCAGATTCTCGGTGGCTACGGCTACACGCGGGAGTACCCGGTAGAACGCTGGCATCGCGATGCGAAGATCACGACGATCTTCGAAGGGACGTCGGAGATCCAGCAGCTCGTCATTGCGCGAGCGATCTCCGGCATGCGGGTCGAGTAGGGCCGCTCACGCGGCGGTCGTCGCGTGCTCCCGCGCGAGGCGCAGCAATTGCGGCGCGCCGACGAGTAGAACGACCGCGAGAGTTCCCGCCGACGCCCAGTAGGTCGCCCGCAACCCGAAACGAAAGGCGATAAGTCCGCCGAGAAATGCGCCGATCGTCATCGTGCCCGTGCCGAGGAAGCGGTAGACGCTGTTCACGCGACCGAACAGCTCGGCGGGTATGAGTCGCTGCCGCAAACTCACGGTGATGACGTTCCACAACGTGCCGACTACCGACATGAGGAATCCCGCAACGACGACGGACCACACGCGCGGGTAGGCGGCGGGGATGATCTCGAGTCCGGCGAATAACGCATAGGCAAGCACGATCGACGTCGCCGGACCGAGACGTTTGGCGACACGCCCTCCGAGGGTGCCGCCAATGATCGAACCGACGGACATGGTGGCGAGGAGGAATCCGAAGCCGCGCGGTCCGAGGCCGAGTTCGTCACGCACGAACTTGGCGAAGATCGCCTGACCGAACATGTGGCACATGTTCGCCGCACCGAGCATGAGCGCGAGCAACCGCAGCAAGCGGTGGCGCCACAACCATGCGAGCCCTTCGCGCAACGACGTCAAGAAGTTCTCGGTGCGGGCGGTGAGCACGGGTGTCGAGTGCGTGCGGATCGAGGCGATGAGAAGCGCCGACAATCCGAGTGCCGCCGCATGCACCGCGAACGGGGCGGCAGCGGCCACCACGAACAACCACGACCCGAACGGCAGACCGAGAAACGAGTTTGCGGTGACCTCGACGGCATACAGCCGTCCGTTGGCCCGCTCGAGCGATTCGTGGGGAACGATCGCCGGGAGGAAAGCCTGGGCGGACATGTCGAAGAACACCTCGCACACCGCGACGGCGAGCAATACGGCAAGCAAGATCCAGATCGTCAGCACGTCCGTGACGATGAAAACGACGAGAAGTGCGAACAACGCGCACCGCACCGCATTCACCGAATACAGAATCTTCCTGCGATCGTGACGGTCGATGAACACGCCCGCGGGAAGCGACAACACCAGCCAGGGAAGTGTCGATGCAACCGAAGCAAGTGCAATGAGGCGCACGTCGTCGGTGAGCGACAGTGCCAGCAACGGTCCTGCCGCCGCGATCATGCCGTCACCGAGGTTCGATGCCGCACTCGCCGTGAAGTGACGCGAGAACGCAGTCGGCAGCGCCGCCGATGAAGATGCCACGTGAAGATTGTCGCAGGTGGGACCGCGGATTCGTAACAACTGCGAATCACCACCCGGTGTTTGTGGTCTTATGCTGACGCGATGAACCGCGAACGTACCGCCACCCGGTTCTCGATCGTTGCACCGGTCGTCGGCGTTCTCCTCGTCGTGGCGACGTGGGGGAGCAGCCCGTCGTGGCTCATGACGGGTTTCCTCGTGCTGGCGCACGTCTCACTCGTCCTGGTATCGGTGGCGCATGCCGAAGCGATTGCACGTCGGGTCGGTGAGCCCTACGGCACGTTGGTTCTCGCACTTGCGGTCACCGTCATCGAAGTGTCACTCATTCTCACTCTCATGACGACGGGTGTCGACGGTGCTCCGACGCTCGCTCGCGACAGCATCTTTGCCGTCATCATGATCGTGTGCAACGGTGTCGTCGGTCTGTCGATCATCCTCGATGCTCGACGCGATCACATCGTGCGATTCAACGAGCAAGGTGCGAATGCACTGCTCGGCACCGTCATGACGATCGCCACGCTCGCTCTCGTCATGCCGACGTTCACGTCGAGTACCTCCGGTCCGACGTTCACCGGCTCGCAACTCGCGTTCTCGGCAATCTCTGCCGCCGTGGTGTACTTCGTCTTCGTCTTCGTGCAGACCATCCGCCACCGTTGGATGTTCCTGTCACCCGAGGCGCTCGAGGCGGAGGCGAGCGAATCCTTCGCCCATGTCGAGCCGCACGAGCCGCGGGCGGGTTACGCCGAGGGTGTACTGACGCGACTCGTACTGCTTCTGCTCAGCCTCGTCGGGGTCATCGGTTTGGCGAAAACGCTTGCACCGCGCATCGAGGACGCCGTCGAGTGGAGCGGTGCACCGCGCACGTTCGTCGGTGTCGTCATTGCGTTGCTCATCTTGTTGCCGGAATCGCTGGCGGCTCTTCGTGCGGGTGCGCGGGGCGAAATGCAGACGAGTCTCAACTTGTCCCTGGGTTCGGCGCTCGCGAGCATCGGTCTCACGATTCCCGCAATTGCGATCGCGTCAATTTGGCTCGACTCGCCCGTCACCCTGGGTCTCGGCGGCAAGGAAATCGTTCTGCTCGCCCTCACCGCAGTCGTGAGCATCCTCACCTTCGGCTCCGGACGCGCGACGGTGCTGCAGGCTGCTCAGCACCTCGCCATTTTCATGGCGTTCATGTTTCTCAGCATCGTTCCCTGAACTCGTCGTGCCCGATTCGGGCGCGATGTCAGCGACGAGCGGAGCGTTCGTAAAGCCGTGTGGCCAGTGGCGCGAAGACGACGATGAGCAGGATCGCCCAGCCCAGCGAGTAGACGAGGCTGTGCTGCATCGGCCATGCCTCCGGCGTGGGTGTGCCGGCGGGAATGTTGCCGAAATGCACACGGACGGTGTGCGTGAGCGTGGACACCGGGTTCCACTCTGCAATGGTGCGCAGCGCGCCTGGGAGATTGTCGGACGGAACGAAGGTGTTTGCCACGAACGTCATCGGGAAAAGAACGACGAACGACGCGTTGTTCACGACCTCGGGAGTCGGAACGATGAGTCCGATGCATGCCATCACCCAGGAGAACGCGTAAGAGAAGAAGAACAGCACGCCGTACCCGATGAGCGCGTCGACGATCGATCCACGGATCCGCCAGCCGACGATGAGACCGGCAACCGACATGACGAGAATGGACAGGGCGTTGTACACGACGTCGCTCGCCGTGCGACCGGTGACGACGGCGGCGCGCGACATCGGCAACGAGCGGAAGCGGTTGATGAGACCCTTCTGCAGGTCCTCGGCGAGACCGGATCCCGTGAACGTGGCACCGAAGACGACCGTTTGGGCGAAGATTCCGGCGATGAGGAACTCGCGGTAGTTGCCGCCCGGGATGTCGATTGATCCGCCGAACACGTACGCGAAGAGGAGTACGAACATCAACGGTTGGATGAGAACGAACACCATCACGTCGGGAACGCGCCGGATGCGGATGACGTTGCGACGGGCGATGATCAGCGAGTCACGCAGCAGGTTCATGCCGACTCCTCCTGTGACGCTTCGTGGCCGGTGAGTTTCATGAACACGTCGTCGAGGGTCGGACGACGCAGGCCGATGTCGATGATGTCGATCTTGCGCGACTCGAGTTCGCGCAGAACCTTGCTCAACGTGTCGATGCCGTTCGTCACCGGAGCCGAAAGCGCACCCGAGTCGGCGTCGGCGCGCAGGGGTCCGGTCGCCACCGACTCCATGATCGCCCGGGCGGCGGCAACGCCGTCGGTTCCGCGCACGTGTACGTCGAGGTGCTCGCCTCCGACCTGTCGCTTCAGTTCCGCCGAGGTTCCGCGGGCAATGGCATGGCCATGGTCGATGACGACGATGTCGTCGGCAAGCTGATCGGCCTCTTCGAGGTACTGGGTGGTGAGTACGACGGTCGTACCCTGGCGCACGCGTTCGCGGATGACCTCCCACAGTTCACCGCGACTGCGCGGGTCGAGCCCCGTCGTCGGTTCGTCGAGAAACAACACGGGCGGATCGGCGATGAGCGCCCCGGCGAGGTCGACGCGGCGTCGCATGCCACCGGAGAACGTCTTGATCGGCCGGTTCGCTGCATCATCGAGACGGAATCGTTCGACGAGGAGTCGTGCCCTGCTCCCGGCATCGCGACGGTGCATTCCGTAGAGACCGGCGATCATCTCGAGGTTCTCGATGGCGGTGAGGTGTTCGTCGACCGCGGCGTACTGTCCCGACAAGCCGATGAGCGATCGCACACGTCGCGGGTCGTTGACGACGTCAACCCCCGCCACCGTTGCGGTACCCGCATCGGGTTGCACGAGTGTGGTGAGAATCGACACCGCCGTGGTCTTGCCCGCCCCGTTCGGCCCGAGCAGGCCAAGTACGGTTCCCGCCGCAACGTCGAGGTCGAGGCCGTCAAGTGCAGTGACGGTGCCGTAGCGCTTCGTCAGGCCCCGGGCTCGTACCGAAGAATCGGCCACTTGGGTCGTCGTCATGCCCGTTCGAGGCTAACGCTCGCGAAGACGCCACCGACGTGAACCGGGTCGCAGGGCGTCAGAGCAGGCGACGAATGATGCGCAACTTCGTCTTCGTGTACGGCGGATACGCGACGCGCGGATCGGGTCGCGTACCGCGGGACAACACCGGCTTGAGATGCTGGAACACGCGCACACCGGCCATGCCGTGGTACGCACCCATTCCGCTTTCCCCCACTCCTCCGAACGGCAGATTCGGATTGGTGAGATGCAGAAGCGTTCCGTTCACCGTGACGCCACCGGCACTCGTTTCGTCGACGACACGGTCGATCACGCGGTCGTCCTCGGCGAACACGTACAACGCGAGCGGATGGGGTCGGGACCGAATGAACGCAATCGCTTCGCCGACGTCATCCACCGGCACGATCGGCAGGAGCGGTCCGAAGATTTCCTCCGTCATGAGGCGCCCATCGAGCGTCACGTTGGTGAGAATCGTCGGGGCGATGTACTTGTCGGCGCGGGAGTTCCCGCCGCCGGTGGCGACGGTGCCGTCACCGAGCATCCCGACGAGTCGGTCGAAGTGGCGGTCGGAGACGATGCGTCCGTAACTGTCGCTCGTTGCCGGATCGCTCCCGTAGAACTCGCCGATGCACTTCGTCAGCTCTTCGACGAGGGCGAGTTCGCGCGAGCGTTCGACGAGCACGTAGTCGGGTGCCACGCAGGTCTGGCCCGCGTTCAGCCACTTACCCCAGGCGATGCGCCGCGCCGTCACCGCAAGACGTGCCGAGGAGTCGACGATGGCGGGACTCTTGCCGCCGAGTTCGAGCGTGACGGGTGTGAGGTGCCTTGCCGCGTGCGACATGACGATGCGTCCGACGGTGCCATTGCCCGTGTAGAAGATGTGGTCGAAGCGCTGTTCGAGCAAGGCTGTCGTTTCCGGCACTCCCCCTTCGACGATCGCCACGGCACGGGAGTCCAAGTACCGCGGCACCAGGCGGGCGAGCAGGGCCGACGTGTGCCCGGAGATCTCCGACGGCTTCATGACGACGGCGTTGCCCGCGGCAATGGCACTCGCTGCCGGGACGAGCAACAGCTGCACCGGGTAGTTCCACGGGGCAATGACGAGAACGACGCCCAACGGCTGCGGAACCAAACGCGATCGGCCGGGCATGGACGCGAGCGGCGTACGCACGCGCACCGGAGCGTTCCACTTCTCGAGGTTGCGCACCATGAGTCGCAACTCGGAGAGAACGAAGGCGATGTCGGTGACGTATCCCTCGACGCTCGGCTTGCCCAGATCGGCACGCAACGCCGCGAGCAGTTCGTCCTCGTTCTCCTCGAGAAGTTCGATCATTCTGCGCAGTTGCTGCCTGCGCCAGACGAGTGAGCGCGTCGTACCGTCGTCGAACGCCGATCGAACCGCCGCAACGAGTTCCTGCGTATCGCGGGTCATGGCATGACGGTACCAGTGCCTCCGCGTCGCTCGCGGGGTGCGCAGCGTTGCACATCCGTCACGCTCGCATTCGTACACTGCGAGCCATGATCACCCCCGAAGCCGTCGAGGAACTC